>CADBUT010000482.1 GCA_902797925.1 uncultured Spirochaetaceae bacterium | reverse complement strand
TTCGCGCCGTATGTGCAGAGGCTTCTTATCGCAAGGTTTGTGTGGTTATATCTGGCGTTCAGCGCGCAAAAAAGCACTTTCTTCATCAGCAACAATCCTTGCCGAACCAGAATTTCTTTTCGATTGTATCGTTGAACGGTTCAGAAAAACGGCTGCCCGCGCTTTTATTGGCGAAATCTTCGGCGGCTTCGATTATGCGCATTGCCGAAACCGAATCTTGAAAGCGCAGGTCGACAATCCATGTGTTGATTTTATCTTTTAAAAAGCTGAACGCTCTGGCATTTGATACAGGTTTTGCGCTGAAAAGCCCTGAATAAAAGCCTTTGCGCTTAACCGCGCGGAATGCTTCGTCTGCTGTGCCTTTGACCGCAAACTGCTTTTCGCATTGCTCGATGCATGTTCTGTCGCAAGCCGCTTTTGTGCAGCCAGTAAGGTTTCGCAGCAAGCACTGTCTGCTCTGCATTAAAAGTTCTTCTGAAAAAAGCGGGTAGAAAAGCTTTACATTTTGCGGAACGTCTAAATTGCTTATATCTTCGTATGAAATTTCTATAGAAGGAACAATTGCGGTTACGCCCAATAGCTTTGCATAAGCCTGAATGCTCATGCTGTTTGCGGTGTTGCAGAAGCTGCCGAGAATTACGCCGAAACCGGCTTTTTGTGCAAAATCTGCAAGTCCTGTATTTTCGCACCAGACTTGGCGTTTGTGCCCGCTTTTAGTTGCTGCAAGCTTTTCAAGACAAGCTTTGGCAGCGTTAAAATCTTCTTCAAAGAGAATGCTCTGAAAATGCGGAATAACGCTTTCATTTTCGGCTAAGAACTTCTGTGCTTCGTCTGAAATAACAAGCGGCAGCTCAAAAATGACAGTCTTTCCAGCTTGCAGCAAGTCTGAGGCTTGTCTTATGCTGCTGCAAAAAAATGCAAACTTCGGTGTTGCGGTGTTGCTTGAGGTTGGCGCACTTGTGCCGTCTGAGGTGTGTGTAAATTCTTTCAAATCAGACCAGTCAATCTGGTTTGCGTTTGGCTCAAACTTGCAAGCTGCATCTTTTTCAGCTTTTGCCAAATTTTCAGCAAGTTTCTGCGCGCCGCGCCGCCTTAGCCCGTTAAGTTCCGTCAAGGCAATAAAAAGACCGTCTTCAAGTTTCGCCACATCAAGCTTTTCAAGTGCAAAAATTGTGCCGCCAAGTTTGCCGAGCTTCTGGCGCAAAGTTTCTTCGTCAAGACCGTGCTTCGATGCTTTTTCAAGCACGGCGGCGGTTTTTTCTATAACAAAAGCACCGTCTGCCGAAAATTTACAGACAAGCGGTTCGTTCAGCTTGCCGGAAACTTCAATAGACAGCGGAACGGTTAAAGGCTTGAGCGCGTCAAGCTTTTGCTTGAGGTTCTGCGCTTCAATTGCAGGGCTTGATTTGTAGATAATCTGCCCTTTTTCAATTCTGCCGTTAAGCTTGCCGGTAATCTTAATCTGCGCTTCTGAAGCATCAGCTGCACCGTTTTGAAAAGTTTTGCACACTTCTGCATTACAGATGAAGCGGCCGTCTTTCGTTTTTATCAAAAGCCGGTCGTTTTGTTCGAGTAGGGTAGAAGCACTGCCCGCGTCGCCGATGCTTTTTCTGTTGCCTGTACCGTTCATGCTGCCGCTAATTTTCAGCAGCATCTTGTCAGCGCTGAACGACTGCACTGTTCCGGCTTTCTGCACCGTTGCGTCTTTTTCGCCGAAGTTGAAAAAATCTTTTGTGGGGCAGCCTTCAAGGTAGTCTGTAGCAAAACCGCGGTTAAAAGATTTGTCTAGCAGCTCAGATTCTTTTGAAACAGCTTTGCCTGCTTCGATAAGGTCAAGCTGCTCGCGCCAGCTTTTTGTAACAGAATAGACGTATTCGGCGCTTTTTATGCGCCCTTCAATTTTAAGGCTGATTGGCGCAAAGCTGCACAATTCTTTTGCAAATCTGAAAGCGCAATTGTCTTTCAGCGAGAACGGCGCAACAAGCTTGCCGTCGCTTGCAAAAAACTGCCGTCTGCATGGCTGAACGCAAGAACCGCGGTTGCCGGTCTGACCGTAAAGCGCGCCGCTCAAGTAGCATTGCCCCGAATATGAAATGCAGTAAGCGCCGTGCACAAAAACTTCTGGCACAATGCCGTAATTTTTCAGCTTTTCAGAAAAAAGCTTGATTTGTTCTATTGAAAGCTCGCGCGAAAGGTTTACTTGCGAAACACCGGCGCGCGCAAGCAAATCAAGCTGCGCAAGGTTGTGCGTCGTCATCTGCGTTGAAGCATGAATCTCT
>CADBUT010000481.1 GCA_902797925.1 uncultured Spirochaetaceae bacterium | reverse complement strand
TTCGTAGGCAGAGAAGACTTATACTGAATCTGATAATATCCTACTGGAACATCGAGCATATCATCGATAATCATACTTATACCGTCAGGTCTAAAGATGTAGTAGTCTTTACCTGAAGTCTGATTTGCAAGGAACGTCAACTCTGGAGCAAGCTGGTTTCTGCTCAAATTGATTGAGAAGAATGAAACACCGTTATTATTCAGATAAGAAGACAAATCTGTCAAACCATATGAATTAAAGGCGTTCGGCTCAACTGAACCGGCAGAAATATAAATGATTCCGCGCTTTTTCTCACCAGGAACAAGCTTATTTACAGCAAGCCTGATTGCCAAATCTATAGCAGGCTGTTCTACATTTGAAGCTTTAAGCTGACCCGGTACAAAATTCAAGAACTGCTGCGGAGCGCCACTCTGTTCAAGAACAGGAATATCTGAAACTGAAATCAAATACAAAGTACCTTTACCGTTCATCGATTTAGCAATATCTCTTACAGCGCTCTGCAAAGCTTCTTTATATTCAGCAGTTTTCATAGATTTATCAACAAGCACTGCTACATCGCAAGTATCATTCAAAGAAGCAATGCCTGTCAAAGTCTGACCAGAAACATGTCTCTTCTTTTCTGTTACAAGGAAATTCGGGTCATCAAGTCCTACTATAGGCTGATGCTGTCTGTTCTCTACACGTATATCCATTGTAACAGTTGGAAATTTAGAAGAATCAACGTGAATTACCTGAACGGCAAGACCGCCGACAAGCTCCGGCATTTTTGACATTACAAAGACTTCATTTGACTTAAAGTCTGTTACAAGAAGATTGCCGTTCATGTCAGGCACAGCGCATGTAATTCTTGAAGGGGCGTTTCCTGTTGAAGCTGCTTCAAAAACTGCACCATTCGAAATATCAACAGCAAAAACCCGGTTTGTATCTGCAACAAGAATGTAGTTTTCCCATTTCTTTAATGCTTCCGGGCGGATAAAAGTGCCTTTCGGAACTAATATATCAAGGTAGTTTCCTGCTGTATCAAACATGTAGATTGTGCCGGGTGTTGAGTCTGCAACATAAACGATATCGTTTATTACAGTAATACCGCTCGGTGCAGAAAGACCTTCAAAATCTCCGACAGGACGGCCAAAATCAAAAAGCCCCTGACCTTCTGAATTGAACACATCGATACGGGCATTGCCAAAGTCTGAAACATAGATATTCTCTGAAGAGTCAAGCGCCATATACTGCGGACCGAGCATTTCGCCGACTTTTCTGCCTTTTGAGCCGAATGTCTTTTGGAATTTTCCGTCTTTTGACAGCACAGCGATTCTGTCACCTGCATATTCGCTTACAAGCAGAGTTCCGTCACTTTTTCTTACGATGTCCATCGGGCGGTCAAAACCGTTTGCCGGCCCACGGATACGTTCAATCATAAGACCATTTGCGTCAAAATGAAGCACTTCGTTAGAGCCGTAAGCCAAAACCCAGCATTCGCCGTTCTTTTCAGGCAAAACTGAAACAGGCTGGCTGTAATAGAATTTGTCCCCGTCTTTGCCTGGGAAAGCACCGGCTTCAACAAAATGAACATTATCCTCAAACTGAACGGAACCGACACGCCGCTCTTTTACTATATCAATCTGATTCTGAAGAAGAAGCTCATTGCCTTTGTAATTATTCTTTAAGGCATCTTCCCAATACTGAATTGCGGCGCCTTCAATGCCCGACTGATAATATGCATAGCCAAGCCATTCAAGAATCATTGAATCGTTAGGCAGATAAGACAGTGCTTTTTCAAACAGCAGAATCGAATCATTGTAAGCGCCGCGGTAATATGACTGTACACCGCGTCTGAATTCGTCTGCTGCATAACCGCGGTCAGCAGGTGAAGGTTCTGCAAAACCAAAAGAAGCACACAACAATAATAAACACAAAGAAGTTAAAATTACTTTTTTCACCACAGTCCTCCGCTTAGCGCCCTTTAATTGCATGGTTATTATCTGCCATTTGTTCATAAATAACACGGTAATGACTCAAAATTTCATCATGTCTAGGATTACGGGCTTTTGCCTTTTTAATATAAGATTTTGCTTCTTTTAATAAGCCAAGCTTGTAATAAACCCAGGCAATAGAATCAAGATATGCAGCCGAATCAGGAACAATTTCCAG
>CADBUT010000480.1 GCA_902797925.1 uncultured Spirochaetaceae bacterium | reverse complement strand
TGTGTTGTGGCTGTTGATGTAAGCAATTGCTTCTTCGATTGAATCAACAACTTTGACGCAGCACTCATAATCAAGATATTCGTTGCCAAAATCTGCTTCTGTGGCGGCTACCGCATTTTTGAGCAGTTTCAAAGCGCGTTCGTCTGCGTGAAGCTTTACGCGCCCGTTAAATGTAGCCTCAACCATCGGCAGAAACTTTTCTGCCACAGCCTTATGTACGACGATGCACTCAATTGCGTTGCAGACACTCGGGCGCTGAATCTTTGCGTTTTCTGCAATGCGGCACGCCATTTCAAGATTTGCGAATTCGTCTACATAGAGGTGGCAGACGCCGCTGCCAGTTTCGATAACCGGTACTCTTGCGTTCTGCACAACATTCTGGATGAGCTTCTTGCCGCCGCGCGGCAGACACACATCAATCAAGCCGACTGCATTCAGAATCTGATCAACATCGCTGTGGTCGTGCTCGCGCACTTCAACAAGCTCAATCGCTTCTGGCACGCCGCCTTTAACAGCCGCAAGAGCTTCGCGGATTACGCGCACAATCTCAACATTAGACTTATAAGAAGAAGACGAACCGCGGAGCAGAATCGCGTTTCCGCTCTTATATGCAAGGCTGAACGCGTCAACCGTAACATTCGGGCGGTTCTCGTAAATGATTGCGACAACGCCGAGCGGCACGCGCACTTGCCGGATATTCAGGCCGTTAGGAGTTTTCCAGCCGCCAAGCTCTTCGCCGACGGGATCTGCCTGAGCGATTACTTCACGCAAGCTTGCGACAATGCCGTCGATGCGCTTGCCGTCAAGCAAAAGGCGGTCAATAATTGATTCGCTTATGCCGTTTGCGCGCGCCGCATCAATATCGAGCTTGTTCGCCGCAATAATTGAAGCGCGGTTTTTGTCGAGCGCACCGGCAACAGCTTCAAGAGCGGCATTTTTTTCGCAAGCATTCTGCAAAGCAAGCTTCTGGCTTGCAACGCGCAAAGACGAACAGATTTTTTCAAGATTCATATAAACTCCTGTGAGCAGCCTCGGCTACTTCAGTATCATTCCCGGTCAAGCCGGACAATGACAATAATTGCAAAAAAAAGACCGGAACTTTTAAAAGCTCCGGTCTGCTAAAACCAAAAATCAGTAATTTGCAAGGAAGTACATACCCAGCAAAATAGCTAACCGGCACTTTTCGTCTGACCATTCAGATTTGGGAGGAAGGTTTGAAATGTACCACCAGAAAATGCCGAAGCCGGGATCAATACGCAAAGCGTATTCAAGGAAATCGTCTTTTTTTGCCTGTGCGCCGAACATCAGATAAACAACATCTCTAAGTATAGCAAGAAAGTTCTCATAGTTTTCTGCATAAGCTTTTTTTGAACATGCATCACACAATTCTGTTATGCGGAACAAAGCCTGTTCCTTTAATGTTTCGTCTGATTTTTCAACCCAGGTTTTTTGAACAAGAAGATTTAAGTTATTGTGGAAACTTGAAGTTAATTTTGATTCTTTTTGGTCTCTGTTCTCTGATTCCTCTGAAGCAAGCTGACTGAAAGAGCCGCTGTCTCCAAAAGCACAAGCTATTACACAGGCAGCATCATTCAGTTCCTTAGCTGACGCGCCGTTTAACAGAGCTTCTAAAGCAGAAACTGTGTCTTGTGAAATAAACTGTGTAATACTGCCTGATGCAGTAAATTCTGAATTTCGCATATCTATACATCGTATTTTCTGGCATTTTTGTCAAGACCCGAAACAAGATTTACTTTTATAACGGACAAAATCTTACGAATAAAATCAGTCCTGCTACTATTCAGAAAACAAAAAAAACTTTATGCTTTATTTCATGAGCGTAAATTACATTCCAGAAAGCAAAAGCTACGGCTACAGATTCATAGAAGACAAGTTCATCCCGAAAGGCAAAGATGAATATTACATCAGAAACGAGCAGGTCAAAAAAGTGCTTGGCGATGCGCAGCCCCAGTGGCAGCATCTGACCGCAGAGCAGATAAAGCTGCTCGAAAAGAACAACAATACTTCATCAGACTGGCAGAATGTGCTTGTAACAAAGAATTTTGCCCCGGAAGCAATTAAGGACAGCTCGTTTTACGGGCTTGTGCGCATCGGCGACATCGGTTCGGGGCTGCTGCGCTACCACGATTTTGTGCTTCACGAAGGAAT
>CADBUT010000479.1 GCA_902797925.1 uncultured Spirochaetaceae bacterium | reverse complement strand
TTTTATAAAAAAATTTGCCGTCTGCAAATTTTGTGCGTATTTTAGGTACATGAACTACGAACAATATACCATTAAAGCACAAGAGGCATTGCGCAATGCAACGGTTCTTGCACAACAAGAAGATCACAGTGAAGTCGGTACTGCACATCTTTTGAGTGCAATACTTGACCAGGCAGACGGCATCATTCCGCCTCTTTTTGAGCGGATTGGTGTTCCAATAAAAAAATTGCAGGCTGAAACTAAAGAGCTTGTTTCTCAAACACCGAAAATGCACGGCGACGTGCAGATTTCGATATCGCCGGAAGCTTCAAAAGTGCTTGCCAAAGCTGAAAAAGAAGCGGCCCAGCTTAAAGATGAATATCTTTCGGTTGAGCATCTGCTGCTTGCGTTGACCGAAACTGATGACCGCGTTTCTGACTTGCTTAAGCGTAACGGCGTGAACCGGGAGGACATTTTAGCCGCGCTTAAAGAAGTTAGAGGAAGCGAGCATGTAACTTCGCAAGACCCTGAAGCTACGATGAAGAGCCTTGAAAAATATTGCCGGAACCTTACGGCTCTTGCAAAGCATGAAAAAATCGACCCTGTCATTGGCCGAGACGAAGAGATTAGGCGTGTAATGCAAGTCTTGAGCCGCCGCACAAAGAACAACCCAGTTTTAATTGGCGAGCCTGGCGTCGGCAAAACAGCCATTGTTGAAGGGCTTGCGCGGCGCATTGTTTCTGGCGACGTGCCGGACAGCCTTAAAAACAAAAAGCTGCTCGCGCTAGATTTGGGCGCGCTTATTGCGGGCGCAAAATTTCAGGGCGAATTTGAAGAGCGGCTTAAGTCTGTCATCAACGAAGTGCAGAAAGCCGAGGGCGGCGTAATCCTCTTTATTGATGAGCTGCACACTTTGGTTGGGGCTGGTGCGAGCGGCGGCGGCGCGATGGACGCAAGCAACCTTTTGAAGCCTGCACTTGCACGCGGCGAGCTGCGCTGCATTGGCGCAACTACACTTGACGAATACCGCAAATACATCGAAAAAGATGCCGCGCTTGAGCGCCGTTTTCAGCAGGTTTATTGCGCAGAGCCAACGGTTGAAGACACAATCGCCATTTTGCGCGGCTTGCAGGAAAAATACGAGATTCATCATGGCGTGCGCATCAAAGACGAAGCGCTTGTTGCCGCCGCCACGTTAAGCAACCGCTATATTACAAGCCGCTTTTTACCAGACAAGGCGATTGACCTTGTTGATGAAGCCGCAAGCCGCCTCAAAATCGAAATTGAAAGCCAGCCGACTGAGCTTGACCAGGTTGAGCGCCGCATTCTTCAGCTGACGATTGAAAAGCAGGCGCTTTCTAAAGAAGACGATGAGGCTTCAAAAGAACGGCTCGCCAAGCTTGAAAAAGAGCTTTCTGAGCTAAGCGCAAAACGCGACGCGATGAAGCTTCAGTGGCAGAACGAAAAAGGCAGCATAGACGAAATAAGAAAGCTCAAAGAGAATCTTGAGCAGCTGCGCATTGAAGAGACTAAATACACGCGCGAAGGCAATCTTGAAAAAGCCGCTGAAATCAAATATGGCAAGATTCCAGAAGCTACGCAAAAACTTGAAGCTTTGACTTCTAAAGTTGAAAAAGCAAAGGCTGAAAACGAACAGAACGGCACTTCTCGGCCGCTTTTACGGCAGGAAGTTTCTGAAGAAGACATCGCGCAGGTAATTTCAGTCTGGACTGGAATTCCAGTAAGCAAGATGATGTCGAGCGAAATGCAGAAGTATCTGAATCTTGAAAAGACGTTGCATGAGCGCGTCATCGGGCAAGATGAAGCGGTCAACGCTGTTGCCGATGCAATCAGGCGCAACAGGGCTGGTCTTTCAGATGAGAACAGGCCGCTCGGCAGCTTTTTGTTCATCGGTCCGACAGGCGTGGGCAAGACTGAACTTGCAAAAACGCTTGCAGATTTTCTCTTTGACGACGAAAAGGCGTTGACGCGCATAGACATGAGCGAATACATGGAGAAATTCTCAGTTTCACGGCTTATCGGTGCACCGCCTGGATATGTGGGCTATGACGAGGGCGGCCAGCTTACAGAAGCTGTGCGCCGGCGGCCTTATAGCGTTGTGCTTTTCGATGAAATTGAAAAGGCGCATCCTGATGTGTTCAACGTGCTTTTGCAAGTTCTTGATGACGGCCGCCTGACAGACAGCCAGGGCCGTGTGGTAGACTTTAAGAACACCATCATCATAATGACAAGCAACCTCGGTTCGCAGCTTATTCTTGACGCAGAATCTTGCGAAGCGATTAAGCCGCAGATTGACACGCTGCTTAAGTCTACGTTCCGGCCGGAATTCTTGAACCGTATCGACGAAACGATTATGTTCAACAAGCTTGACCGCTCTTTTATCAACAAGATTGTCGAAAAGCAGATGAAGCTTGTCGCAAAGCGGCTTGAATCACGGCGCATTACGCTTGAAATTGGCGAAGACGCCGTACAGTTCATTGCAGACACAGGCTACGACCCACAGTTCGGCGCAAGACCGCTCAAGAGAGCCGTGCAGACTTATCTTGAAAATCCGCTTGCACGTGCGCTGTTAAGCGGCACATACCTTGAAGGTTCGGTAATCGCCGTACATGTTGCACAAGACGGCAGCGGCTTAAGCTTCAGCAAGAAGAACTGACAAAAACAAAAAAGCTTCAAAAGTCAATGCAACTTTTGAAGCTTTTTTATATGTTTTTGATGCTAAGGCTTGTCCGGCAGGAACAGTCGGACAAACTTGCTCTAGTCTTCCTTATCGTA
>CADBUT010000478.1 GCA_902797925.1 uncultured Spirochaetaceae bacterium | reverse complement strand
TGCCGCATAATGAAGGACTGTGTTTCCGTTTGCATCAGTTTTGTTCTTGTTCGCATTGAGAATATCTATAAGTACAGACGGATTATCAGTTATTGAGCTTGTAACAGCGTTAGAGCCTGTTGTGTCAAGCGTGAAAACATCTGCGTCGCAATCAAGCAGATATTTAACAGCATCGTTCATGCCGGCTGAAACCGCAAGCTGAACCGGTGTTTTCCCGCTGTTATTCTTTGCGTTTATATCGTAGCCGAGCTTAACTAACAGCTCAAAGACTGAAAGAGGTGCATTCTCAATTACGGCAATGTGCAGCGGATTGTTCTTGTTGACATCTGTAATGTTGCGGTTTGTTCCTAAAGTTGACTGAATAAGCTTATCGCCCTTTCTGATGATAATTCCAAAAGGTGTCTTGCCATGAAGATCTGTAGAGAGCGGGCTTACGCCTGTCTTTTGAATAAGCGAAATAAGCTCTTCAATTTCAGTTGTTGTAGCTTCATGGAATGCGTTTCTGCCGTACACGTCAACGATTGTAGGATCTGCGCCTTTTTTAAGAAGAAGCGATGCCGCAACCGGGTTCTTGCACTGAATAGCATCCATCAAAATGCTTTTGCCTGTAACGTCCTGTGAGTTTACATTTGCACCTTTTGCGATAAGCTGCTTCATAATTTCTATGCGGTTCTGGCGTGCGGCTTCTGCAAGCGGTGTTTTGCCAGACTGGTTCTTTATGTCTACATCATAACCGGCTGCAAGCAGTTTTGCACAGCTTTTTTCTGCTGCCCATCTTACACAGGCGTGCAATGCTGTGTTGCCCTGATTGTCTGTAATGTTTTTGATTGCGCCTGCTTTAATAAGCTGCTGAACGCCCTGGTAGTTGTCAGATTTTGTAGCGCTGAAAAGCGGAGTCTCGCCGTAGCAGTTTGCAACATCTACGGCAATTCCTGCATCAAGAAGATAGCGTACACTTCCGGCTGTTGCCTTATGCTCAAGTGCAATATGAAGAGGTGTATTGCCGTAAGCGTCTGTGACTTTCAAATTTGATGCATTTACAAGAATTTTTAAGATATTTCCGTCTCTGAGACATCTTGTTAAAGGAGATTCACCGTTAATGTCAGCTGCAAAAATATCTGCACCATGTGTCGAATAAATCTTGATGTGTTCAACATTCTTTAATGCTACTGCCTGTGCAAGCGGTGTAAGACCTTTTTTATTAGCTGCATTAACTCTCGCTCCGGCATTAATCAGTCTGATAACAAGGCTGCTTGACATGCCGCCAAGTGTAGCAATTTGCAGTGCATTATCGCCGAATAAGTCTTGTGCGGAAGTGTCGGCTTTATGCTCAAGAAGCAGAGTGTAAATATCGTCCTGTGCTTCTTTTGGTGCTGTGATAAGCAGCGGAGTCTTTAATGTAGAGTCACAGGCGTTTACATTTGCGCCTTTTTCAAGCAGAAGTTTTGCATGATTCAGTCTGCCGTAGCGTACTGCAAGATGAAGCGGTGTAGCACCCGAAATATCCTGTGCGTCAAGAAGCGAGCCGCATGAAATAAGATAGTCTGCTATGCCGTAGTGGTTTCTTACAACAGCAAGGTGAAGCGCTGTCTGATCATCTTCAAAAGTCTGTCTTGCGTTTCTTGTTTTTACGGTGTTTTCAAAATATTCAAAGTCGCCCCTGATTGGTGAAACACCGGCAAGAATAAGAGCGGCGGCAAGAGCTGCACTTGTAGGGCTTTCTATATTTGTGTAGGCAAGCGCAAGCGGTGTCAATCCGTTGTTGTCTCTTATATCAAGGTTAAGGTCTCGTTCAATGCATAATGCTGCACCGTCAATGTCATCATTCTTTATAAAATAATGAACAATGGTCTGACCTCTTATGTCGCGTACTTCTCCTACAGGCTGAATAATGAAAACAGGGTAGAAGCTCTTGTCTTTTTCAATTCCGGCGGCAAATGCCATTTTACCTTCAGAGTTTCTTGCAAAATAATCAGCGCCGCCGTCAACTAAGGCTTGTGCTGCATTTGCTGAATAATAACGGATTGCTGTAAAAACCGGTGTGTCGCCGAGATTGTTTTTTTGTTCCGTGTCTGCACCGCGGGCAATAAGCCATGTAACAAGCTCTGCATTGTTTGCCATTGCAGCTGCATGAAGTGAGCTGTAACCGTTTCTGTCAGTCTGATTATATGCTTTTGTACGGTCTAATTCCTGCTTTGCTTCTTCGGCTCTTCCAGCAAGAATCAGATTGATTACATTCCAGTCGCTTGTGTATTTTTCTGTATTAACAGGATTTGCAGCAGTTGTTGTGCTTGAAACCGCAGTCTTTGACGGACTTGTTCCTGTTGCGCTGTCTGCGTCTGTGCTATTTGCAGAAGGCTTGAACTTTGAGCTTAAGTCGGTTTCACTACCGTTTGATTTTGCTGTCGCAGCAGATTCTGCCGGTTTTGTTGTTGTGCTTGCAGACGGTGCCGTGTCTGTTTCATAAAAGAAACCGTCGTCATCGTCTTCGTATACAAAATCATCATCTGAATTATTTGCTGCTTGAGGATTGGTAAATGATTCTGCGTCAGACTTAGTGTTTTTGGCAACCGGGTCACCCTGCAATGTCGGAACAGGATGGCTGTCGTCTTCTACAGGTTTTGGCGGAGCGGGTTCTTCGGGCACTTTTTCAGGCACATCGCCTACGCCAATAATTCCGCTGGCAATAAAAGCTGCCGCTGTAGGTGCCATAACGCTTGCAATTGCTCCAGAAACGCAGGATGAAAACATTGTCAGAATTAATATTGATGCAGTAATTATCGTAAAAATCCGTCTTTTTTTCATTTACTAAATCCTTGTAAAAAGGGTATAGTTTACCCCTTTCGTTTTATATCGGCTGGAAAGCTGAATGTCTTGAGAAAAATGCGTCATAGCAAATTTTATGTATGGAAAATTGCATGAAATTGTTGTATGCTCTTGTTGAGGTATTGCTTTGAACGACGAATTGAATGAAATTGCTGACCAGATTGAAAAAGAAAACAATGGCGGTCAGAGCGAAAATTTTGAAAAGAAAGATATTTTTGACAAACTGATGCACCTGCCGGTGCTGAACATATTCGAGCCTTTTTACAAGAAGTATAAAGAAGCCCTGCTTTATCTGTTTTTTGGCGGCACTGCTTTTTTTCTGAACATATTCCTTTTTGCCGCCATAGACAAATGCTTTCACATAAGCGAGCTAGTGAACAACATAATCTGCTGGGTTGTCTGCGTGCTTTATCAGTATTTTACCAACAGAACGTGGGTCTTTGACGGGCATGTTGACACGCTCGGCGAATTTTTCAAGCAGCTTATCGGCTTCTTTGGCGGCAGGCTGTTCACGCTTCTTGTGGAAGAGCTGATAATTGCGGTCTTCATCACATGGCTCGGCTTCAACACAATGGTTGTCAAGCTCGTCGCGCAAGTCGTCGTAATCGTTTTGAATTATGTAATCAGCAAGCTGATAGTGTTTAAGAAAAAATGAAAACATGCGTAGGCAATGGCGGGACAAACCTCGCCTTGACCGCGAAAGCATCTGCTCATCATTAGATTGCTTCGTCACTTTGTTCCTCGCAATGACGGCTTCTGTACAAAGACACGACACTGCCGGGAGCGTGTTTCAGAGATTGCACTAATTAACGCGTAATTGACAAGCCAATCTTTTATTGATATGGTGTTCAGCATAAAAATAAACTTTGGGTAGTTGCTTTTGTCGGGCAATAGCGCAGTTGGTTAGCGTACAAGTCTGGGGGACTTGGGGTCGCGGATTCGAATTCCGCTTGCCCGACTGAATCAATTATTCAAATTTTTGCACAACCTTTTATGTTCGTAACTCTCTGCCTGAACCCGACAATCCAAAAGACGCTCTGCTTTGAAAGAATAAGCCGCGGCGAAGTGAACCGCGCTTCAAGAAATTTCACCGACGCTTCGGGCAAAGGCATAAATGTAAGCCGCGTCTTAGCACAGCTCGGCAAGCAGGTGCTGCACGTTACACAGCTCTCTAAACAAGACAAGCTCTGGTTTGAGGCCGAGCTTGAAAAGCAGGCGATAAAGCTGCTCGCCATTGAAACAGCCGCAAAAGCAAGGACATGCACCACTTTAATAGAAGAAAACAGCCTTGAAAGCGGCACATCCGGCCGGTGCGTAACGGAGCTTGTAGAAAGCGGCAACAAGGTTGAGCCAGAAACAGAAGCCGCGCTCTTAAAAGCTTTTGACGCGCTTCTTGACGGCGGAGAGCTTCAGCAAATTGATTCGCTCATAATTTCGGGCAGCAAAGCGCCCGGTTTCAAAGATTCACTTTTTGCAAAGATTGCCTTAAAAGCACATGCGCATAATGTGCCGGTTGTGCTTGACATAAGAGGTGCGGACTTAAAGGAGCTGCTCAATGCCTTGCGTGCCGCTCCGCTAAAAGCTTGCGAAGCGCCGCTGGTTATAAAGCCCAACGCGCAAGAGCTTAAAGAAACTTTTTTTGAAGCGCAAACCGAAGCTATGGCAGAAAATCAGATAAATGATTGTATCGCAAAGCTTTATAGTGAATACGGAGTTCAGTCTGTGATTACGCGCGGCAAAGATTCAACTTTGGCCTTTGACGGCAAAAAGCTTCTAAACATAAGTTCGGAATCAATTCCGCAAGAAAAAGTGCTGAACACAATTGGCTGCGGTGATGCATTTACGGCCGGTTTTGCCGCCGCGCTTGCAGACGGCAGCGGCTTTGAAGCGGCGGTCAGGCAGGGCATAAAATGCGGCACTCTGAATGCAAGGACAATTCAGCCCGGCTCAATTAAATAAGACGAAAAATCAAAAAAAGTATTTGCCTTTATCAGCAAAAATTAGGATATTAGATATATAAAGATATAGAACATTTAGAAGCAGCAAAGAGGTAATATGTCTGAACCCAATCTTGCAACTGTAGACCAGACACTTTCAAATA
>CADBUT010000477.1 GCA_902797925.1 uncultured Spirochaetaceae bacterium | reverse complement strand
TGGGCCTGAACCCAAAACCACGATTGTACCTTTTGAGCTGTTCTTTCCTTTTGCGGCAAGTTCTTTAAGATATGCAGCCGCTTCGTTTTCGCCGCCTGTGCAGGAATAGAAATACGGCGTTTCGGCATCAAACTCACCGGCGCAAGTGTCTACCATTTTGAAAGAGCGCGGCGGGTAGAGCATCTTTTCAGAGCCATCATTCCGAGCAGGATTATGAAACTCGTTCTTAGCAGATGCTGAAACAAGTTCAGCATGACTGCTATTGACGTCCTTCTTGTTGTTGCCGTCGCTCTGCTTACTGCTACTGTCACCCTGAACTTGTTTCAGGGTCTTGCGTTCAGCTTCACAGATATTTTCAAGCTTGTGCAAGAACCATTCGTCAATTTTGGTAATCTCGTGGATTTCATCAACGCTCATGATGCCGCGCTTCAACGCCTGATAAACCGCAAAAATGCGCTGGTCTGTGCATTGCGCCACGCGCTCGCGGATTTTGGTGTCGCCCTCTTTTTCAAAGACTGGCAGGTTAAGGTCTTTTACGCCGAGTTCTGCGCCGCGCACCGCTTTCAGTATGGCTTCTTCAAAATTTTGCCCGATCGCCATAACTTCGCCGGTGGCCTTCATCTGCGTGCCGAGCTTGCGGCTGGCGTAGACAAACTTTTCAAACGGAAACTTCGGCATTTTTACGACGACGTAATCAAGCACCGGCTCAAAGCAAGCCTTAGTCTTTTTGGTGACGAAGTTCGGAATCTCGTCGAGCGTAAAGCCCACAGCGATGAGCGCGGCGACTTTTGCAATCGGGTAGCCGGTCGCCTTTGAAGCAAGTGCCGAAGAGCGCGAAACGCGCGGGTTCACTTCGATTACGGCATATTCAAAAGTTTCAGGGTTGAGCGCAAACTGACAGTTGCAGCCACCCTCAATTTCAAGCGCGCTGATGATGTTCAGCGCCGCAGAGCGCAGCATCTGATATTCTTTGTCGGCAAGCGTTACAGCCGGTGCAATTACGATTGAATCGCCTGTGTGCACGCCGACCGGGTCAAAGTTTTCCATTGAACAGACTGTGATTACGTTGCCGTTTGAATCGCGCATTACCTCGAATTCTATTTCCTTCCAGCCTGAAATACATTTTTCAACAAGAATCTGATGAATCGGTGAGCGGTTAAGCCCGTTGTTTGCAATTTCATCAAGTTCGCGGTCATTGTTCACAATGCCGCCGCCTGTGCCGCCAAGCGTGAACGCCGGTCTGATGATTGCTGGAAAGCCAATTTCGTTGTGTACAAAATCTACGGCGTCTTCATAAGCCGTAACAACTTTAGACGGAATGCACGGTTCGCCGATTGATTCCATCGTGTCTTTGAACATCTGTCGGTCTTCGGCCTTGTCAATTGTGAGCGGCCGCGCACCTAGAAGCTTTACCCCGTGGCTTTCAAGAAAGCCTGACTTTGCAAGCTCCATGCTCAACGTAAGGCCTGTCTGGCCGCCGAGCGTAGAAAGCAGGCTGTCGGGCTTTTCCTTTTCGATGATGCGCTCAAGCGTGCGGAGCGTAAGCGGTTCCATATAGATTTCGTCAGCCATTTCGTGGTCTGTCATGAGCGTAGCCGGGTTTGAGTTTACAAGGCACACTTCAAGCCCAAGCTGCTTGAGCGCCTTACATGCCTGGTTTCCGGCGTAGTCAAATTCAGCCGCCTGCCCAATAATTATAGGCCCTGAACCGATTATTAAAACTTTGTGAATATCTTTATTTAGCGGCATGAGAAGCCTCCATCATCGCCATGAATTTGTCGAACAAAAAGTTTGTGTCATGCGGGCCGCCGCAGGCTTCCGGGTGAAACTGCACGCTGAAAGCCGGAATATCGGTGTAGGTGATGCCTTCGCAAGTGCCGTCGTTCAAGTTGACAAAGCTCAATTTTGCGCACGGCGGCAACGAGCCTTCGTCTGTCTGAACGGCGTAACCGTGGTTTTGGCTTGTGATGTAGACGCGCCCTGTTTCAAGGTCTTTTACAGGGTGGTTGCCGCCTCTGTGGCCGTATTTCAGCTTGCTTGTCTTTGCGCCGCGTGCCAGTGCAAGCATCTGGTGCCCGAGGCAGATGCCGAAAATCGGGATAGCATGAGATGCTGAAACAAGTTCAGCATGACTTGCGCTGTCACCCTGAACTTGTTTCAAGGTCTCTTTATTCCATTCACACAATTTTCGGATTCCTTCGATTACTCCGACATTTTCTGCCGGGTCGCCCGGCCCGTTTGAAAGCATTAAACCGTCCGGCGAGAGCGCGGCAACTTCTTCGGCTTTTGTGTTATACGGAACGACCGTAACCTTGCAGCCGCGTTTTTCAAGTTCACGCTGAATATTTGCTTTTGCACCGAAATCGAAAAGCACAACATGATAAGCTGAGCCATTGCAAGGCTTGCCATCAGAACCAGAGAT
Organism: uncultured Spirochaetaceae bacterium; assembly: GCA_902797925.1. Classification (GTDB taxonomy): domain Bacteria; phylum Spirochaetota; class Spirochaetia; order Treponematales; family Treponemataceae; genus UBA1240. Next base: position 979 of record CADBUT010000477.1, on the reverse strand, counting down.
TCCCGTGTCAAGCACGGGAATGACAGAACTAGCAGGGCGTTTCTTATTAAGCACAGGAGTGATGGCACCGCCTTGCACGCTTTTTACGGCATCAACAATCTGATAGCTTTTGATTTCATCTAATATAGATGCTGAAACAAGTTCAGCATGACGCACCATTTTATCAGCCTCATCGCCGCTTACAATCATTCCGTTCATAACACCGGATTCGCGGAGTTTTTTGGTGAGTGCGCGTGTGTCAATTCCGCAGATTCCGACAATTCCGTGCTTTTTCAGAAAATCATCAAGCTTGCCGCCGCATCTGAAGTTCGACGGCTCATCGCAAAGCTCGCGCACAATGTAGCCGCGCACCCACGGCTTTTTGCTTTCAAAATCTTCGGGAATAACACCGTAATTTCCGATAAGCGGAAAGGTTTGTGTTACAATCTGGCCGAAATAGCTTGGGTCGGTAAGTGTTTCAAGGTAGCCGGTCATTCCGGTTGTAAAAACTGTTTCACCGGTTGTTCTGCCGGTTTTTCCGATTGAAGTTCCTTCAAAAATTGTGCCGTCTGCAAGAATCAGCCATGCTTTCATGATTACATTTACTCCAAAAAAAAAGACGCTCATTCAATCAGAAGACACTAAGTCATCAAATTAAATGAACGCCTTTGATCCTAATTGTTATACTGTGTTTGAAAAATATCGTCAATATGTTGTGAATTAAAACGCAAAAAAGGTAGTATTATTTAGAACTACTATTGACATTTTTTTATTATAAAATTAAAAAGAACTAACGGCAAAGAGGTCGTAGATAAGTTTCGGTGAAAATTTATCTACGGCCTCTTTTTTTTTGTCTTGCAGACTGAACGCATGGAGGTTATATGAACTTTACAAAAATGCATGGCTGCGGAAACGACTATATTTATTTTGACTGTACCAGAAGTGATTTTCCGGGCGGAGCTGAAGGCGAAAAGCAGGCAGCTATAAAGTTGTCTGACCG
>CADBUT010000476.1 GCA_902797925.1 uncultured Spirochaetaceae bacterium | reverse complement strand
GATAATCTCGGGTTCGCAATAAGCTTAATCTATAATATAAGTCTTATCTTGCGAACCTCTACAAGTTTTCGCTAGCGAAAACTTGTTTAGCTTATTGTGAGATTCCCGTGTTATTCGCAGCAAAGCTTCGAGCGAGCACGGTAATGACACATATTTTGCAAAACTTGATAATTAATCAAAAAAAGTATTTGCCTTTATCAGCAAAAATTAGGATATTAGATATATAAAGATATAGAACATTTAGAACCAGCAAAGAGGTAATATGTCTGAACCCAATCTTGCAACTGTAGACCAGACACTTTCAAATAAACTCAGCATCATTCCATTGTCGGGGCGGCCCATTTTTCCGGGCATTTTTACGCCGCTGATGATAAATTCAATTGACGATACGAATGTCGTTGAGACAGCCGCCGCATCAGACGGACTTATCGGTGTTGTAATGACAAAGAATGATGTCGAATCTCCGTCTGCCGCAGACCTTCATTCTGTAGGCACGGCGGCGCGCATTGTTAAAAAGATTAATCTGCCCGACGGCGGTGTAAACATCTTCATTTCGACAATCAAAAGGTTTAAAATCCGCAAAGTGCTTTCTGAAAAAGCACCGGTTGTGGCGCTTGTTGAATATCTTGAAGACGAAGAAGACGACACGTTTGAGGTTAAGGCGCTGACACGCGCGCTTCTCAGCGAGATGAAGGAAATTTCTGAAAACAATCCGCTTTTTTCAGAAGAAATGCGCCTCAACATCGTGAACATTGATCATCCGGGCAAGGTCGCCGATTTTATCGCTTCAATCTTGAATGTTGAAAAAGACGACCAGCAGCGCATTCTTGAAATGCAGAACGTGCGCCAGCGCATGGAACAGGTTCTCGTGTTCATCAAAAAAGAGCAGGAACTTCTACGCATTCAGAAGCGCATTCAAAACGAGATTAACGACCGCATTGAAAAGAGTCAGCGCGACTATTTCTTGCGTGAAGAGCTTAAAGCCATAAAAGAAGAGCTTGGCATGGCGGTTGACGCAAAAAGCTCAGATTATCAGAAATTCAAAGAAAAGCTTGACGCATTCAAGTTTGAAGGTGAGATAAAAGAAGCTGTTGATTCTGAACTTGAAAAATTCGCGCTCATGGACCCGAACTCAAGCGAATACATGATTTCGCGCAATTATCTTGAAACAATTGCAACTCTGCCGTGGGGCGAGCCTGCACCGGAAGAATATGATTTGCAGAAAGCAAAGAAAATTCTTGAAAGCGACCATTACGGCCTTGAGGACGTTAAGAAGCGCATAATCGAATATCTTGCGGTGCGCCGTCTTAAAAAAGACTCGAAAGGTTCTATTATATTGCTTGTCGGCCCGCCAGGTGTAGGCAAGACAAGCGTCGGCCGCTCAATTGCGAATGCTATGAACAAGCCGTTCTTCCGTTTTTCGGTTGGCGGTATGCGCGATGAAGCCGAAATCAAAGGCCACCGGCGCACATACATCGGCGCAATGCCGGGTAAAATCATACAGGGCTTGAAGATAACAAAATCAAAAAGTCCGGTTTTCCTCATCGATGAGATTGACAAGATGGGCTCATCTTATCAGGGCGACCCAGCTTCTGCATTGCTTGAAGTGCTTGACCCAGAGCAGAATGTCGCGTTCAGAGATCATTATCTTGATTTGCCGTTTGATGCATCAGAAATTCTGTTTATTCTCACGGCGAATTCTTTTGACTCGATTCCGGAACCGCTGCTTGACCGCGCTGAAATCATCAACCTTTCAGGCTACATCGACCAGGAAAAAGTTGAAATCGCCAAGAAATATCTGATTCCGCGCAGCCTTGAGCGCAACGGCCTTAAAAAGAGCCAGATAAAATACACAAAGGAAATTCTGCTGCTTATTGCGAACAGCTATGCAAGGGAATCTGGCGTGCGCAATTTTGAGAAAAACCTCGACAAGATTCACCGCAAGATTGCGACAGAACTTTTGACTTCTGAAGAATATCTTTCAGCTGAAACTGACGAGGCGCGAAATGCCGTGCTTGCCGCAAAGCGGGAACTTACAGCCGAAGACATTAAGAAATTCCTCGGAAACCCTGTATTTGACGAGGAAGAAATCAAAAAGGCTGACAGACCGGGCACTGCAATCGGGCTTGCCTGGACAAGCATGGGCGGCGACACTCTAATAATTGAAGCTGTCGCGCTTGCGGGCAAAGAAGGCTTCAAGCTGACCGGCCAGATGGTCGACGTAATGAAAGAATCTGCTGAAATTGCTTTGAGCTGGTCGCGCCGCTATGCAATTGAAAAGAACTGGTGCACGGCTGACTGGTT
>CADBUT010000475.1 GCA_902797925.1 uncultured Spirochaetaceae bacterium | reverse complement strand
TTGCCCGCCTCGCCTGCATGGGCAGCCTCAATTGCGGCGTTCATCGCAAGCAGGTTTGTCTGCGCAGCAATGTTTGCAATGGCTGTGTTCGCGTCATTCAAAAGCTTAGACTGGTTCTCAATCTCCGCAATCTGAGACTGAAGATGAGACTGCGTTGCAGCTCCGTTTTCTGCGTCTTGGGCAAGCGTGCCGAAAGACGATGCCATCTTGTCTACAGAGCGGTTTACCTCGCTTATGTTGCCTATCATCTGCTCTACGGCACTTGAAGCTTCCTGCACAACCTTTGACTGCGTACCGACAAGATTCTCAAGCGAATGTATGCTGTCTATAATGTTGTGGATTGTCTTTGCCGTCTGTTCAACGCTCGAATTCTGCGTGGCAATGTTGCCTTCAAGTCCGCTTATGCTGCCGGTAATCTGCGAAATTGCGGCAGAAGTTTCCTGGGTTCCGGTTTTAAGCGATTCACCTGCTCGCGTAAGCGACAGCTTTGAGTGCTTCATGCTGTTTATTGTGTTCTGAAGCCTATCCGAGAATGTGTTGAAACCTTCCGCAAGAAGCGAAGCTTCAGTTGTAAAGTAGTTCCGGTATTTCTTTGAGAAGTCGCCGTTTGCAATATATGTACAGCCGTTCGCAAGTTCCCTAAAGTTCCGGGATACCCGCTTTGCAAGCAGAATAGCTATAACAATCATCGCCAGAACAATTCCCAAAAGAATTATATAAACCACGCGGATAATTCTGAAATATACACCGGAAAAATCAGAAACAGGACCTTCGACAACAATGTACCAGCTTGTATTTTTTACAGGATGAACACCGTAAAACCGGTTGTTTTCTATAAACGATTTGGCAGTTCCGTCCAGATAAGAGGAACGTGTAAATTTGGTGAAAGAAACTTCGTCAAAGTAGTTTTTATTCATAATCGCAGAAAAATCATCGTTTGTAAGATACAATCCTTCGTTATTGATGATATTAATTCTGCTGTCTTCAGAAAGCTTTATGTTTTTTACTGCAGAACTAAGCGATTCAAGGTAAAGATCGGCAGCAACAACACCGGCGAGGTTACCATCATTATTATATGCCGCACACGAAATGGTGATACACAAAGTTCCTTCCATTGCATCAACATACGGCTCGCCGTAAGTAACTTTTCCATGTGTATTGACCGCATCTTTCCACCAGTCACGTGTAGAGGGAATCCAGTCAGGTTCAGGCTGCCAGTCTGCTCCGTCGATGAAATAACCGCCTTCTTCATAGCGTGAAATTACCGTTGCATAATAAATATCATTATTATCACGCCCAAAATAATCTGTTGCCTTATGAATGACACTATCAAGAACAGATTCAGGTGCCGATGAAGACGCAGCTGTTGCAATGTCATTTACCGATACTTCATACGGTGTAAAAATTGCAGAAACCTGCTCATTGAGTGTTTCCATTGCCTGATTTACAGAATTGATTGCTGATTTTTTAAGAATATCTCTTGTCAGAAATGTGAATGAAGCACAAAGAAAGAGCGTCGAAACCAGCATTATTCCGATTGTGCCGATTACAAGCTCAGAGCTAAGCGAAAGATGTTTTTTCATCTTGATTTTTCCCCTAAAGGCATAGGAAGCCCATTAATAGATATGAAAATATTTTATACCCACTTTCTTTTTTCATCAATTAGTTTTTGTCATAAAACCAATAAAAATAGCACTATATGCCTTTGTTTTTATGCAAACCGAAATTACAAAAGCTCTTTGATTTTGGCTTTCATCAGCTCGTAGTTTTCTTTTTTGTGCGGGAACGAGCAGTTGATGCAGGATTTTACGCCTTTTTCGGTGTAGTAGAAGTTGCCGCCGCAGTTTTTGCCCATGGCGTAGAGCGGGCAATAGCAGAAAAGGCAGTTGAAGCTTTCAGGATCGGGTGCGCCTTCGCCTTTGTGGCACGGAAACATCTCGCACAATCTGTTCTGAAAGAACTTGTAATGCTTCTCTTCGGGCTGCTTTCTGTTTTTGATTATCACGACCGTCATGTAGCCCGAACCGGCGTCGAAAAGCTCAACATCGCGGCAGACAGTTTCATTTGCAAGGCCGCAGTTTGACACCGCGTAAAAGTCAAAATCAAGGTGCTTTTCGTTTTTCTGCTTCAAGATGAACTGCTTGAGCGCCTCAAGGCGGCTACCCGACTTCATAAAGACAAGCGTGTCTTTTAGCGCAAAAGCTTCTTCTGGCGAAAACGAGCCCGGAATTATGTGAATCTCTTCGTCTGGTTCGGCGAGCGTTATGCCGAGCCTGGCTGCCGCCGCGCAAAATGACGTAACGCCGCTGACAATCTCTGTCTTGTAGCCCTTCTCTTCAACAAAGGCGAACACATGCATCAAAGTGGAATAAACTGCCGGATCGCCGATTGTCAGAAATGCGACATTAAGCCCTTCATCAAGGTAACGGCAAATTTCTGCGGCGGCGTTCTGCTGCGCCTGTTTGATTGTGGCTGAATTTTGAACCATCGGAAAATCGAGGAAAACGCACTTTTTACCCTGCCCCGCCGCTTCAAGCTCGTCAAGCAGCTTTTTGGTGGCGGCGTATGCAATGCATTTTTTCTTGTCTTTGTTCGGCAGAACCACGATGTCGCTCGCGCGGATTTTTTCAACTGCTTTCAGCGTCATAAATTCCGGCTCGCCCGGCCCTGTGCCGATGCCTGTCAATGTTCCGGCCATTACCGCTCCTTTTTTCCGGCTGAAGCGCACGCCGCCAGAAACCGTTTTGCAA
>CADBUT010000474.1 GCA_902797925.1 uncultured Spirochaetaceae bacterium | reverse complement strand
CATGAATCTTGTTGTCCTCGGGCTTGGCTCGAACATGCCGCTGGTTCAGCATAACGGCAGGGCTTTGCAGCCAGAAGAGATTCTGAACCGCGCATGTGAAGCGCTTGCCGCCATTCTAAAGAACTTTAGATGCTCGTCAATTTATAAGACAAAGCCAAGATATGTAGAAAATCAGGCTGATTTCTACAACATGGCGGTTTCTGGCGAATGGGGCGGCACGCCGCGTGAATTGCTTCAGGCTGTTCAGCAGATTGAAAACGATTTCGGACGGAACCGCGAGAGTGCAGGGCCGAAAGGACCGAGAACGCTTGATATAGACATTGAACTTTTTGGTAATCAGATAATCAGGGATGAGGACGAAGTGAATCCGCTTTATGTGCCTCATCCGCTGATGAATGAAAGGCAGTTTGTTCTTATTCCGTTGCTTGAGATTTTGCCTGATTTTGCCGACCCTATAACAAGACAGCCGTTTTCAAAAATTCTTTCAACGCTGTCTGACCAAGGTGTTGAACTATGGAAACATTGCAAAAATCTGAAAACACAGAACCTGAATCAGTAACAAAATTCAAGCTCGGACAGTTTGAAGGACCTCTTGACCTTCTGCTTTATCTTATAAAGAAAAACGAAATAAACATTTACGACATTCCGATTGCTGAAATAACCGAACAGTATCTTGACTATCTTGATTATGCTGTCTCAATTGATTTAGACAATCTTACAGACTTTTATTCTCTTGCAGCAGATTTGCTTCACATAAAATCGCGTATGCTTCTGCCGGTTGAAGTTTCGTTTGATGATGAGGATCTTAGCGATCCGCGCCAGGAACTTGTTGATAAGCTGATTGAATACCAGAAATTCAAGAAAATTTCTGAGCTGATGGAGCAAAAAGAAGAAGAGAACGAATGGAGCTTGGAGCGCAAGAAAATTCAGCGTATTCTGCCTTTTGAGGATGAAGACTTGTGGGAAAAAGTTGATTCTTGGGACTTGTACAAAGTTTTTTCTAATTTGATTTCTTCATTTTCTGCTGAAAAAATTCTCGATATGCGCGAGGATATCACCATAAATGAAAAAATGACCCTTATGAACGAATTTTTTGAAAACAAGGGCGAGTGCCTTTTTACAGATTTGATTGTCCGCGAAGGCAGTCTGCTTGACGTAGTTTGTGCTTTTATGGCAATACTTGAGGCAGTAAAATTTAAACTCGCGGTTATTTATCAGAACCGCATGTTCGGCGACATAAAAATTAAACCTGCTGAAAAAGAGTGAAAATGGAGTTACGTTTGGAAAAAGAGACTGCACTGCTTGAAGCAATTTTTTTTCTTGAGGCAGAACCGTTAGATAACAATGCTCTGTCAAAAATTTCAGGGCTGGGACCGGAAGTTGTTGAAGCTGCACTGGAGCATCTGCATGAAAAATATTCAGCCGAAGATTCAGGCATAGAACTTGTACAGATTTCGGGCGGCTGGATTGTAGCGCCGAAAGCAGAACTTTGGGAATCTCTTAAAGAGCGCTACGGCAAAAAGAGCGACAAAAAGCTTTCACGCTCTGCAATGGAAACATTGTCGATTATTGCGTATTCTCAGCCGATTACAAAAGGCGAAATTGAAGCGATACGCGGTGTTTCAGCGGACAATATGATAAGACTTTTGATAGAAAGGTCGCTTGTAAAAGAAGTCGGAAAAAAAGATATACCCGGCAAACCGATTCAATACGGAACAACAAAAGAATTTCTTAAATTCTTCAGGCTTAACAGTATAGCAGATCTGCCGAAACTTGACGAAACCGAGAGTGAGCGCTTTGAACTTGCAAGATAACCAGACAAATCAGCCGGAATCAGATGATAAGAAAGTGCGCCTTCAGGTGGCGCTGGCGCATTCCGGCGTGGCAAGCCGCCGCGCCTGCGAGAAAATCATTACAGACGGGCGCGTTACCGTAAACGGCGAGAAAGTGGTGGAGCTTGGCACAAAGGTTTCGCCGGAAGACATAATATGCGTTGACGGCAGACAGGTATTTCTTGAAGCTGCAAAGCGTTATGTGCTTTTAAACAAACCCATCGGCTATGTCTGTTCTCTTTCTGAAGAGAATGAGCGCCCTGATGAGCCGGCGCGCAACCTTGCAATTGATTTGCTGAAGCCGCATTTTTCTGAAAGGCTTTATAATGTCGGCAGGCTCGACATGTATTCTTCCGGGCTGATTTTGTTTACAAATGACGGAGATTTTGCTTCTGTTGTTTCTCATCCTTCCGCAGAACTTGAAAAAGAGTATATAGTTGAAACAAGCCTGCCTTATCCTCGTTTTTTGCCGGAAAAATTTATGCGCGGCGTACGCGTTGACGGCGTTTTCTATAAATGCAAATTT
>CADBUT010000473.1 GCA_902797925.1 uncultured Spirochaetaceae bacterium | reverse complement strand
TTTGGCCTGTTGGTGTTGCTGTGAAAGCAAAGAAGCTCATGTTCGACTGTTTACCGGTTGCAACCTGCTTTAAGGTTTTATCCTGTTCTTCATCAGATGCATCGTCTTCTTCTGAGATATCATCCTGAGCTTCAACTTTGATTTGTGCTTCTACATCTGCGCCTAAGCCTATCTTTACCTTACCTGCAGCAGTTCCTGACTGAGATTGATGGGCTTCATCTGCAATAACTGCGAAACGCCGGTTTGGATTTTTGGCTTTTATTTCTTCAAGCTCTTTATAAATCATAGGGAACTTTTGTATCGTACTTATTATGATTACATTTCCAAGTTCTACAAAGCCAGTTATCTCCGATGATTTCTTTGCAATTTTTACGGTTCCGTCTTTTGGATTAAAAGACATGATTGTATTGCGGGTTTGTTTATCAAGAACACGGCGATCATTCAAAATGATTATTGTATCAAATATCTTTTCATCTTTGTCTGCAAAATACAGATTGTTCAAATGAAAAGCAAGCCATGCGATTGTATTTGATTTTCCAGAACCGGCACTATGTTCAATTAAATAATTCTTTTGAGAACCATTTACTGAAACATCTTTTAACAGTTTTCTTACTACATCCAGCTGATGATAGCGTGGAAATATAAGTGATTCTTCTTTTGTTGTTGAGTCTACTTCAATCGTAATAAATGACTGAATAATGTCTAAAAGACTGTCCTTTGAAAGAACATCCTCCCATAAGTAATCGGTAGCAAAATGACCTTCTGCTGCTTTTGGATTCCCTTTTCCACCCTGATTTCCTGCTCCATTACTACCAAGATTGAACGGCAGAAAATTTGTTCCAGAACCAGAAAGCTTTGTAGTCATAGAAGCATTTGTTGTATCCACAGCAAAATGAACTAGAGGTCCGGTCTTAAATTTGAACAACGGCTCTGAAATGCTTCGTAATTTATACTGAGTTTCTGCTTCACCATAACCTTGTCCTTGCAGCTCAAATTTTAATTCAGCAGTAACAACAGGAATTCCGTTTATAAAAAGTACAATATCTGGAATAGGAGTATGCACAGATTTACCGGCATCTCCAATAAGTTGATTGATAACTGTAAAAATATTTTTATTATAAAGCTCTATTGTTTCTGGATTTAAATTGTTTTCAGGCTTCCAGTATACTGTATCAAATTGAATTGACCGGAATGTAAAACCTTTACGGAACAGATCTAAGGTACCCTGTGATTTTCTTGAAGAAATCAATTCATCTATGAGTTTGTCTTCAGCTTCTTTTTCGGAATCGAATTTATCGCAAAGAAAAGTCCAACTTTCCGGTTGAGTAGCTTTTACAAAAGAAACAAAAGTTTTAGGCAGAATAGATTTCTGAGGATTATAATCATTATTATTTCCATGAATATAATCTATCTTTGAGGAAAGTAAATTAACAATGTAGTTTTCAAAATCTTTTTCAGAGTAATCTATATCCGACATAAATTTGTGTGCTAATTATATCATCAAAATATTGATTTTACTAGAAAATCAATTAATAATGATTGCGTTTTATCAAAGACTGGAGTAAAGTCTTATTAAGAGGTTTTATGAGCGATTTTTTTTATAAAGAAACAGCTGATACACGCTTAAAAGGCGCTGAAAAGGCAGCCATCTTTTTAGGCGAAATGGATCCGGGTACAGCTTCTATAATTACAGGTTTTCTTAGTACAAACGAGCTCAAAAAAGTCAGAAAATCTATGAAAAAACTTGGATCTTCAATCAATATTTACCATGAAATTGCTGTTCTGACAGAAGCACTGAAAAAAGGAATGGTCAAGGGTATTGTTCAGCCCGAAGTCCTGCAGCCAAACCCAAAGAAATACGCAAAAAAGACATACGGCGTAAATCAGAATGCAGAAACAATTGCCGATGTCATTGCAACCTGGATGCAGGATGACAAATAGCTTAAGCATAAAACAATGTAAGTGCATAAACCTCTTTTACGCCTGCGGATTTTAAAAGCGCGGCACATTCTTCAAGCGTGCCGCCAGTTGTCATTATGTCGTCAATAAGAACAACTGTCTGCTGTCTGATTTTACTGTTTTTTTTCAGCGCATATCTTTTTCTGCTTTTGTCTGTCCGCCCTGCAAAGCTTTTATATTTCTGTTCTTCTGAATCTATGCGGATTAGCGGCGTCAAAACCTTTAGTCTGAAACACCATTTTAAAATGAAAGCCATATCATTAACACAATCAAAACCTGCGGAGATAAGCCGCTCTTTTCTTGGCGGCACAGGCACAACCGCTAAATCCTTGAAATTTTCTTTATAAGCATGAAACATTTTTTCTGCGGCAGAAACTGCAAAAATGCGGTTCCTTTTGAATTTCCATTGATTTATGAACTGCCTCTGCTTTTTGCCATAAGCCGTGATGTGTCTTGCGTATGTAAGCGAAAAAAACACAGGGCGGCTCAGGCAGTCTGTACAAAATCCAAAATCATCTGATAAAGCCCTTCCGCAGCGGAAACAGATATAAGGTGATTTTAGCATTTCAAATACGCCTTTCCCATCCGGAGTAAATAAAATGTCTTTAAGATTCTCTTTCTCTTCATCAGAACTGTCTGAAAGAAAATCCATAAGCACTAAAAAGAGAAATTTGACTGAACGCATTAAAAATATATAAAAGCTGTTTGTTTTCATGCTTTTATATATCTAAAAAAAGTTTGTTTTTTTGTATCAGATATATTTAAAAAATTGGAAATTCAAAGACACACCGGTTATTTTCCGGAAAGCTGTTTCTGCCACCTTGCAAGATTTTTTAATGCCTCAAGAGGTGTAAGCTCGTCAATATTGAGTGACAGAATCTCTTCGAGAACAAGCTCTTCTTCACTGAAAAGGCCGGGTGCATTTGTATTTGTACGTATTTCTGCTGCAGCCGACGCAGTAGAATTGAGCTTTTCGCCGGCAAATTCAATTCCTGAATCTCCGTCAGAGATAATTGTCTCTGTTGCAGGCGAATGTTTTTGAAGCACTGCAATTATTTTTGCAGCACGGTCTATAACTTTTTGCGGAATACCTGCAAGTCTTGCTACGTGAAGACCGTAAGAATTTTCAGAAGCACCCTCTTTTATCCGCTTTAAGAAAATGACTTCTCCGGAAGTTTCAAGAACTTCAAGGCACAAAAGCTGCAGTGATTCATGTGTCAGTCTTGTAAGTTCATGATAGTGTGTGGCAAAAAGCGTTTTTGCCTTTATTGTGTTCAGCAGAAACTCAGAAACAGCCCACGCAATCGAAAGACCGTCCTCTGTTGAAGTGCCTCGCCCTACTTCGTCCATAATCACAAGGCTTTTGGCTGTTGCAGAGCGCAGAATGTTCGCCGTTTCGGTCATTTCAACAAGAAAGGTTGATTCGCCGCGCGCAAGATTATCAGAAGCACCTACGCGGCAAAAAATCTTGTCTACAACGCCAATGTGCGCCTTTTCCGCAGGCACAAACGAGCCGATCTGTGCAAGTACAGCAATCAAAGCGTTCTGCCGCAGATAAGTGCTCTTTCCTGCCATATTCGGACCTGTAATAAGCGCGAAAGGCTTTTCATCAAGACAAATATCGTTCGGTACAAACGCACCCTCAGGCAGATGAAACTCAACAACCGGATGCCTTCCCTGTTCTATCTGAAATGCATCAGAATCATCAACCTCAGGGCAAATCCAATGGAAATGCTTAGCACACCATGCGTTAGAAGCGGTAACATCAAGCTCTGCAATCTCTTCTGCACAGACAAAAAAATACTGGACATACGCCTTAAGCTTATCTCTAAGAGCAATAAACAGCTTACGTTCAAGTTCAATAATCTTTTCAGAAGATGAAAGAAGCTCATTTTCAAGCTCTTCCAATTTTTCTGTTGTAAAGCGCTCGCCGTTTACAAACGAACGTTTTCTTACATAGTCTTCTGGAACTGAATCAAGATTTGCTTTTGTAACTTCGATATAATAGCCGCTCTGGCGGTTATAGCGTATTTTAAGGCTCGGAATGCCGGTTCTCTGCTTTTCTTCTTCAAGATAGCTATCCAAAATTGCTGAAAAATTTGTCTGTATATCGTGAAGATGATCCAATTCTTCAGACCAGCCGCGGGCTATCATATTTCCTTCAGTTAAGTAAATAGACGGATCTTCTTTTATTGCTTCCCCGATTATTTTTGAAACATTTTCAGCCTGTTCTGTGTCATTTGAAAAAAGATTGAATTTTGCTGTTTCTTTTTTCATAGCAACATAGCAGTCAAGGCTTTTTTTCAATGCAAGCAGATCTTTTGCATGGGCTCTGTCCATTGCAATACGGCTTGCGAGACGCTCGACATCATAAGTTTCCTGCAGAATTCTGCGCAAATTGTCCGCGCAGGTTGAATTATCCGCCAGTATCTGAACTTCATTCTGTCTGTGCTTTATCTGCTTTACGTCAGTCAGTGGCGAAGAAATGCGCTGACGGAGCAGACGGCTTCCCATCGGCGTGCAAGTATGATTAATAACCTCAAACAATGTGAAACGGCTGGAGCCGTCGCGGAGATTGACCGTCAGCTCAAGATTTTTTCTTGAAGATTCATCAAGGTTAAGATATTCAGATTCTCTGTATAAAGATATGCCGTTTAAATGGGTCAAATCTGTTCCGGCATTTTTGGCTGCGTATTCCAGCAAAAAACCGGCCGGTACTATTTCAGGCGAGTTTTCTGTAAGCGAAAAAGAACGCAGGTTAATTGTCTTAAATTGAGAGACAAGCTTTTTATATGCAATCTCAGCGTTAAACTGCCAGTCCTGATAATATGAAACTACCGTACTGGGAATACCGGCGGTAATCCTTGAAACCACAGGATCGTTCTCCAATGATTTTGGCAGCAGCAGTTCACATGGCGCAACACGGTTTATGTTTTTGGGCGCTTCTTCAGCGTGCTTCTCTTTAGTCCATGAACAGGCTTCGAAAACAGCTGTGGAAACATCAAGCCAGGCAAAGGCGTATACGGTTTCTTTTCCGGCTTTAACCGGTACAAGCGAGGCTAAAAAATTGTTTGAACCGCGGTCAAGATAGTCTTCTTCAAACGTAGTTCCCGGCGTAATAATTTCTGTTACATGCCGCTCAAAGAGGCCCCTGCCATTGCCAACCGCAATCTGCTCGCAAATTGCTATTTTTTTTCCTAAGCGCAGTAATCTTGCAATGTAAATCTTTGAAGCATGAAAAGGAATGCCGCACATAGGTACAGAAACCCTTTTTGTCAGCGTCAAATTCAATAATTTTGAAACTTCGACAGCCTGTTCATCAAACATCTCATAAAAATCGCCCAGACGGAAAAACAAAATGGTGTCGGGATATTTGCTTTTTA
>CADBUT010000472.1 GCA_902797925.1 uncultured Spirochaetaceae bacterium | reverse complement strand
CTTATTGTAAGGGCGGCAGTTTATGCGCCGCAAGCAGAAAAGGGCTTTTACATTACAGGCTTTGCGCTTTTCGGTGCAATGCTGATTGTGCTTTATCTTATGAGCACGCTTTATCATGCACTTACGCCGTATCATGTAAAGAAAATCTTCGGCGTATTTGACCATTCTTCGATTTATCTGCTTATTTCAGGCACATATACGCCGTTCTGCCTCGGCGTACTCCGTCAGAGCGGTGGCTGGCTGCTTTTCGGTATAATCTGGGGTTTAACAATTGTCGGCATTACGTCTTACGCCATTTTCGGCAGCAAGATGCGGTTGTTTTCGGCAATCTCTTATGTGATTATGGGCTGGCTCATCTGCTTTTACTGGAAGCCGCTCAAAGCGAACGTGCCGCCGGCAACTATCACATTCTTGCTAACAGGCGGAATCGTGTACACGGTCGGCGTGATTTTTTATGCACTGAAAAAGATTAAATGGACTCATTGCGTGTGGCATTTGTTTGTGGTTGCCGGCTCGATTTTGCATTTCTTTTCAGTGTTCTATTCGCTGAAATAGATATTATTAGAGGTCGCGTAGCCTGGTTCAAAACCGCGCAATATTGCGCTACACGCTGTTTGTTGTATAGAAACTTTATACATGTCGCTATCGCGACAACAACAAACAGAGTGTTTTTCTTTTCGCAATAGTCTTATCTACTAATAAAGGTTATTCGGCGAAAAGTGCCGCTCTTGCGGAGCAAAACCGGCAGATTGTGAACAAGCTCCGCTTCCTCTAAACACCATTTTCCGGCAACGATAAATCTCTATCGGCTAGAAAAAAAGAAGCCCGCATGTTATAGTCTTTCGATATGGAAGAAAAACCACAGAAAACAGCTATGGTCGCCATCGTGGGGCGGCCTTCTAGCGGCAAATCAACATTTTTGAATACAGCTTCGGGCGAAAAAGTCTCTATCGTTTCGCCTGTGCCGCAGACAACCAGAAACGCGGTGCGCGGCATTGTCAACACGTCTTACGGCCAGCTTGTCTTTATAGACACGCCGGGCTACCACAATTCAGATAAAAAGCTCAACCTCAAGCTCAAGGCTATTGCCGAGGAGCAGCTGGGCGACGCGGATTTAATCCTTTATCTTATAGATTCATCACGCGCGCCGGGCGAAGAAGAATCGCTCATTGCAGATTTGGTTTCAGCTTTTAAAGACAAAACTGTAATCGGCATCAACAAAATCGATTTGCCTGAATCAAGACCGAAAGCGGTGCGGGTATTTCTTGAACGCTTTTTTCCGAACTTTCCGCCGGAGCGCATAGTCGAGATTTCAGCTGAAAAAGACACGAACATCAATGACATTCTGTTTCAGCTTTACAGCCTTGCGCCCGAAGCTGAGCCGCTTTACCCGGAAGAATTCTACACCGACCAGGAAGTTGACTTCAGAATAGCTGAAATAATCCGCGAAAATGCGATGAATTCGCTGTTCGCAGAAATTCCTCATTCAATTTATGTTGAAATCTCAGACATGGAATGGAAGAAACCCGGCAAAGAGCTTTGGGTACGCGCGTTTCTCGTCGTCGAAAAAGAAAGCCAGAAAGGCATGGTCATCGGCAAAGGCGCGTCAATGATTAAGCACATAAGGGTCGAATCGATTAAGCAGATGCGTCGCATCTTTGATTACCGCGTTGACCTTGATTTGCAGGTTAAAGTCAACAAAAACTGGCGTCAGAAAGACTTTGTTTTGCAGAATTTGATTAAATAGCACACAAGTTTTATTCGTGCCGAGGGTTTAATACCCCGCATGCCGCTAGGAGCTTCGCTGCGAGTCTGCGTCGGGGTTCGTTCATTTTTTCCAGTTCTCTAATTTCAGATTTGGAACATTCTCAAAATGTTTTGTATTATTGGTTACCAAAGTCAATTCATTGTAAATTGCAGTTGCAGCAATTAGCAAATCCATGTCTTCAATTCTTATGTCTTTTTTAAACATTTTTGCTTTTACATCTGCAAAAACTTCCATTACGCCTTCATTCAAGTCCTCAATGGCATAAATATCCCTGATATGATTCACCTTAATCATATTCTTCTGTTCATTCTGAGAACGCTTTGCACCAAATATTAATTCTGCATATGTTATCATTGATATGGAAATTGGCAGATTTTTGTTTTCTTCAAATTTTGTCAGAACGTTTTTATCACCGCGAAGTGCAAATATTATTATGTCTGTATCAATCAAATATGCCATCTAAAGCCTCAAATCTTGTTGAATTTACCCGGGAAGCATAAACATCATCAATAATTTCTTCTGTACTTCGAGAATCTTCCCATGTACCTGCGAGCTTTAAGAATTCCTCCGTGGCATTTTTTGATTTTACAGGAACTGATGTAAAATAGTCTTGTAGAATTGTAATAACTTGCTGACTGATAGAGCGGTTATCAAGTTTTGCAGAGAATTTTAATTTTTCATATAAGCGGTCATCCATATCCCGGACTTGTAATATTGCCATAACAAATCTCCATAAAAAATATATGGTGCTTTGCATGAAAAATCAAGCAAAATTCATTACGTTTTTCTGATTGTTCTCAGGCTTTAACTTTTTGCAACAGGTAACGGCAGAAAAGGCAGTTGTCTTTTGTGCGGCCTTTGCCGGGAAAGGCGTGTCCTCTTTTTTCAAGCTTTTCTGCCTCTTTGAGCAGCCCCGTCTTGTAGACCGTGCGCAAAAAGCCGTGTTTACAAGATTCTACCGCCGCCGCTGAAATTTCTGCATAGCTCATTGAATTGATGTTGCCCAAAATCAAAGGCCGGCACTCGTTTGCATAGCCGCAGCAGGCCGCAACATCACCGTTTGCATGGACATAATAGACATGCCCCGGCCCTGCGCAAAAATCTTCGCTGAACCAAGTTTCAGACTGCCATGCAGATTCGTCTTCCGGGTTTTCCGCTATAAAATCTATTGTTTCAACCGGAATTATATCAGCTTCGCGGCCGTCATTCATGAATGTTTCAAGCTTGTCTTTGTAGACGAGCGCATAAGGCAAGCCTGCCTTTTCATCAGCTTCTATGGTTAGGTCAAGTGCGGCGGCAAGCTTTTTAAGCATGGCGGCTGTCTTTGCGTCGGCCTGTGCAATTGCGTGATTTGTGTGAACAGTACAGACAAGCGAAACGTGGTTGCGCTCTTGGTAAATTTCTTCGACGGCGTTGATAAAGCTTGCGATTGTTTCAATTTTCTGAGCATGAAAAGCGTCAAAGCTTATGCCGAAAGTGCCGTCAAAGCCAGCGTCAAAAAGCTTTTCAATTGCGGCTTTCATTTCTTCGCCTTCAAAAGCGGCGGCGTTTGTCATAAGCCGGTCAAAGTATGCGCCTTTTTCAACTGTCTTCTGCACTATTTCACATACAAAGTCAAGCGCAAGAAAAGGTTCGCCGCCTGAAAAGCCAATCTGCGAAACGCCGCCGTCAATTGCGTCATTCAAAAAGGCGAGCGACTTTTCAAGGTTCAGCTTTTCAGCGTTTTTAGGCACAAAGCAATGTGCGCAGCGCAAGTTGCAGGCTTGAGTCGGCACAAAGATTATTTCTTCCGGGTTGAAAATCTGCTTCATTCTTCAGATTTTGCCGTTTCAGATTCATTTCCGGCTTCAGGCTCGTCGTCGCGCGGGTAGTCAAGCTGTAAATCGTCAGCACTGTACACAACTTTTCCGCGGTGAATCGTCTGCACGATTTTGCCCGAAAGCGTAAGCCCGTTAAACGGCGAATGTTTTCCTTTAGAATAGAATTTCTCTGAATCGACAGTCCATTTCTTTTCAAGATCAACCAGCACAAAATCAGCCTGACGCCCCGGGCGCAAGATTCCGCAGTTTGTGCCAAGCCGTCTTGCAGGATTTGCAGACATCAGCGCAGAAAGCTTGCTGAGTGTTATCTGCTTTTTAAGCACAAGCTCCGAGTAGCAGACAGAAAAAGCTGTTTCTAAGCCTGAAAAACCGCAGGCGCCGTGCTTTTTTTCGTCTTTGCTGTGAGGCGCGTGGTCTGTGGCTATGCAGTCAACAACGCCGCGCTTAATGCCTTCAATAAGCGCAAGACGGTCTGATTCAGGGCGTATCGGCGGATTGACAAATTCTATCATCGAGCCGGAAAGCGCAAGATGATGCGGCGTAACTTCGCAAGAAACGGCAGAACCGCGCCGTGCCTTTGCCTGCTCAACAGCTTCAAGTGAAGCGGCGGTGCTTACATGCGCAATATGAATGTTGCAGCCGGCTACTTCTGCAAGATAAAGGTTTCTGGTTGTCGCAAGGTCTTCTGCCGCCGCAAGCAGTTGCTCGGCTTTTTTCATGCATTTGTTGATTTGCGCGAAGCGTTCTTCGTGGCTGCCTTCATCAAGACCGTTTGCCTGTGCAACTTCGTCTTGCTTCAAAAGCGTAATCACGTCTCCGCGCGGCACACGCGCAGCTTCTGCAAACGAAACGTCTTCGCAGTGGCAGGAAACAAGCACATTGTTCTTGGCGCAGCGTTTCATCGCTTCAAGCATAACAGAAGCAGCGCCAACGTCTTTGCCGTCTTCGCTTACAACCGGGTGCGCGCTTGAATCGAGATTGCTCAAATGTTCAGAATTGAGCCCGTCAAAGCGGTTTGTTATGCTTATAGTCTGAATTACATCAGCAAGCCCGAACTGTGAAGCCTGAAGCTGCACAAACCGTGCCTCTGCTGCCGAAGAAACAACCGGCGAAGTATTCGGCATAAGAAGCAGCGTACCAAAACCGCCTGCAACAGCTGCCTTAAGCGCGGTGGCAAGCTCTTCTTTATGCGGCTGCCCCGGATATCTGAAATGTG
>CADBUT010000471.1 GCA_902797925.1 uncultured Spirochaetaceae bacterium | reverse complement strand
TCTTGCACACGAGATTGTCGGGTCACGCCCGACAATGACAGAGTTTTTAAGGAACTGCGAATTCGACCTACTATAATGTCGGAAACAATCGGGGTATGCAAAAGCGGTTACGCACACAGCTTGAACACGCGGCGCTTTAAACAAAAAAAGCCAGACTGGCTTTCTGTCAGTCCGGCTTATTCAGCAACATCCGAAATATTCGGAATGCGCTATGTTATTTTACGAATTCTTTCTTCAAGAAGTCGAGGTCAAGTTCAGGGTAAAGAACATGTGCTGAAAGCAATGCGTTTACGCGCTTTCTGGCTGCTTCTTTTACAGCCGGGTCAAGCTCAATCTTGCCCTTTGCAGGCTTGCCGTCTTTTGCAACGCCAGGCTTTGTGCCTTTGAGCACGAAGTCAAGAATAGAAGCAACTTCTTTCATGTCGTTCTCGTTCATGCCGAGTGTAGTCAAAGCAGGCGTGCCAAGACGGACGCCGCTTGTCCACCATGCGCCGTTCTTATCATACGGAAGGGCGTTGGCGTTTGCAGTGATTCCGCATTCAAACAATGCAGCTTCTGCCTGCTTGCCGGTCAAGCCGTAAACAGTTACATCGCAAAGCATAAGGTGGTTGTCTGTTCCGCCAGTCTGAAGCGGAATGCCGTAGCCTTTGAGCGCTTCTGCCAAAGCCTGAGCATTCTTGACAACATTGTGCGCCCATTCACGGTAAGCCGGTGTGGCAGCTTCTTTGAAAGCAATTGCCTTTGCAGCCATAACGTGTGCGAGCGGGCCGCCGAGAACCATCGGGCAGCCTTTGTTTACATATTCAGCATATTCTTTTTTGCAGAGAATAATTGCACCGCGCGGGCCGCGCAATGTCTTGTGCGTTGTTGTTGTAACGATGTCTGCCCATTTTACCGGGTCGAAGTCGCCTTCAAAAACTTTACCGGCAACAAGACCTGCAAAATGTGCCATATCGACCATCAAAACTGCTCCGCACTTGTCTGCAATTTCGCGGAAACGCTTGAAGTTAATCTTGCGCGGGTAAGCAGAGAAGCCTGTCAAAAGAATGAGAGGCTTTACTTCCATTGCCTGCTTTTCGATTGCGTCATAATCGAGCAAGCCTGTTTCTTTATCAACGCCGTATGGATGAGATTCAAACATACGTGCTGAAACGTTCATTTTATAGCCGTGTGTAAGGTGGCCGCCGCAAGAATAGTCAAGACCCATAAGCTTCTGGTTGCCGAACTTCTTGCGGAGCATATCGAACTGCTCTGCTGTCAAGTCGTTGAGAGATTTTACACCGAGCTCTTCGAGTGTCGGTGTTTCAACTTTTGCTGAAAGGATTGCCCAGTAAGCAACGAGGTTTGTATCTGCACCAGAGTGCGGCTGAACATAGGCATAATCTGCACCGAAAAGCTTTTCAGCTTCGCGTGCGGCTACGTTTTCAACTGCGTCTACGTTTACACAGCCGCCGTAATAGCGGTGTTCAGGGTAGCCTTCAGCATATTTGTCTGTCAAAAGGTTTCCCATGGCAGCCTGTACATTGAGCGAACAGTAGTTTTCGCTTGCAACAAGCTTAAGGTGGCTGCGCTGGTTGTCAATTTCGTTTACGATTGAAGCAGCGATTTCCGGCCCAACAGCTGCAACCTGCTGAAGATTTGCGACATAAGCTGTCATTGCAACATTCGGCTTGCCGTTGCATGAAGCAAGATAATTTTCTAATGGTGTTGACATAAACACTCCTGTAAAAAGATTATTTTGCAGTCCAGGCGCGCGGCTGCAATTACAAGACTTCATGATGGAAACTCATCTGAGCGCCAGAAGGGAAACCAAAAGGTTTATGCAGATATTACTATTTATTGCGGAATGTTACAAGAGATTTTTGGCACTTGAAAGTGCCGGAACTTTTGTAAAATCTGCAAGAATTTTCGCGATCAGGTACAGAAAAAGCGTTTTGCATTAGCTGTTTCTTCCTTATCAGTCAATCTAGCAAAACGGCCAAGTTTCCTTTCAGGAAACTTGTAACGGATGTACAACGTTCCACCCTCTTGACTTTTGTAAAATCTTCATTTTTTTTACGAAAAAGTACAGAAAAAAATAAAACGTAATAGATATTAAGACGGAGGTTAGGTTATATGAGTTATATAAAACCTTTTGAGGAATTATGCTTCTATGATGATTTCATGTTCGGGGTTGTGATGCAGGACAAGGAACTCTGCAAGGAAGCGCTTGAGTGTATGCTCGGTTTTAAGATTGACCACATCGAATATTCTGAGCCACAACGGGCTGTTGCGCCGCTTTACACGGCACATGCCATTCGCTTAGATGTATACGTCAAAGACGGCAACCGCATTTATGATGTGGAGATTCAGAACAAAGACGAGCATGACATCGGCAGACGAACGCGCTATTATCAGGGCATGATGGACGTTGATTCGCTTTTGAAGGGCGAAGACTACAGCGAGCTGAAAGAGAGCATCGTAATCTTTTTATGCCGGTTCGATCCTTTCAAAAAAGGCATTCCGTGCTATACTGTACGCAGAATGTGCAAACAGGACGCATCTGTTTTTGTTGATGATGCCGCAATCGTGCAGATTTTCAACTGCACGGCTTATGACAAAATCGAGAACGAAAGCTTAAGAAAATTCCTTAAATTTGTGCAAACGAATAAGGCTGAATCTGATTTTACACGGAGGCTTAATAATATGGTAGAGACACAGAAGAAAGTAGAAGAAATGAAAAAGACCTATCTCTCGTGGAGCTTGCACGACAGCGACGTG
>CADBUT010000470.1 GCA_902797925.1 uncultured Spirochaetaceae bacterium | reverse complement strand
TGCTGGTCAGATTGTTCTGATTCAGCTGGCTGCTCTTCTTCGGCGGGTTTTGGCGGTCTGACCATTTCAAGCAATTTCAGAAACACTTCCATGCAGACTCTTGCATCGTCTTCGGCGCGGTGGGCATTTACCACGTTTATCTCAAAGTATTTTGCAAGAAACTGAAGGTTATATTTGCCGAGGTTCGGCAGCATTGCTCTTGAAAGCGTGAGCGTATCAGCTGCCTGATTTTCAAGCGGCTTCATACCGGCTGTTTTTAGCTCGTTGTTGACAAAGCCCAAATCAAAGGGCGTGTTGTGCGCAATAAGCACAGAATCTTTGATGAAACCCAGAAAGTGCGGTGCATTTTCAGCAAAAGTCAGCTTGCCGCTCACCATCGAGTCGTCAATTCCGTTTACGCGCGTAATTTCGGGCAGAATCTTGCGCTGCGGGTTAATCAAAACATTATAACGCGCCCTGATGCCGAGCCTGTCAAAAGACACAGCCCCGATTTCAAGAATCTTCTCTTCTTCGGGGTTGAGTCCAGTCGTTTCGGTATCAAAGGCGGTAAAAATTGCCCCAGAATCAAACATCTGGAGCAAATCATTTATTTCAAGCATCGTTTTCAAGAATCTTTTCTAGCAGGCGGCATCAAGCACGGCATTAATTTCAGCCTTGATTGCGTTGCAGAGACTGTCTGCTTCTTTTTTGGCTGCGTCAAGACCGTTGTTTGACGGAACTTGTGCATTGATGTAGAACTTGATTTTTGGTTCTGTGCCGCTTGGTCTTGCGCTTACAACTGTGCCGCCTTCAAGGAAGAACTGAAGCACGTTGCTCTTCGGCAAGTTGAGCTTTTCTGTCTTTGACGGGTTTGCCGGATCAAAAACGATGCTCTGCTGAACGTCGCGGATTTTGACAACTTTTTTGCCGCCGAGAGCCTTGAAGCCTTCTTTGCGGAGCTTTGCCATAATGCCCTTCATGGTTTCTGCACCGGAAGCGCCTGCAAAATTCTTTGAGATTGCGCAGTCTTCGTAATAGCCGAATTCTTTGTAAAGCTCTTCAAGCCGCTCAAGCAGAGACTTGCCCTTGCTGCGCCAGTAGAGCGTCATTTCGGCGCACATTGCGGCGGCAGAAACACCGTCTTTGTCGCGCACGTCTGTCTCTACGTTATAGCCGTAGCTTTCTTCAAAACCGAAAATGTATGAATGGCTGCCAGTTGATTCAAAGCGCGCCATGTCAGAAGCAATCCATTTAAAGCCTGTAAGACATTCAGAAAGATAAACGCCGTTTGCCGCCGCCATCTTGTCTACCATCGGCGAAGTTACGATTGAGCGTATCATTGCAGGGTTTTTCGGCATCTTGCCAAGCTCTTTACGCGAAGTGAGGATGTAATCTGTAAGCAGCACGCCCATCTGGTTGCCCGAAATAAGCACGAATTTTCCGTCTTTGCCCGGAACTGCGCTGCCGAAACGGTCTGCATCTGGGTCTGTTGCCATTACAACGTCTGCCTTAACCTTTTCAGCAAGTTCTACGGCCATCTTGAGTGCCGGTGCTTCTTCCGGGTTCGGCTTTTCAACTGTGTGGAATGTGCCGTCTGGTTCGCGCTGTTCCGGCACTGTAGTTACGTTCAAGCCGAGACTGCTCAAGACTTTTTCAACATGCATTGCGCCTGTGCCGTGAAGCGGTGTGTACACAACTTTTACGTCTTTTGCAAGCTTTGCAATCAGTTCTGGTCTGAAAAGCTGTGCCTTTACCATTTCCCAGTAAGGCTCGTCGATTTCTTTGTCAATCATGACGAGCTTGCCAGATTTAATGGCTTCATCTTTGCTGATTGTCTTTACACTTGTTACGGCGTTCACTTCGTTGATAATGCCCACGTCATGCGGCTCGATAACCTGCGCACCGTCGTTCCAATATGCTTTGTAGCCGTTATACTGCGGCGGGTTGTGCGAAGCCGTTACGACAACGCCTGTGTCGCAGCCCAATTTTCTGATGGCGAATGAAAGTTCCGGTGTAGGGCGGAGACTTGTGAAAAGATATGTCTTAAAGCCGTTAGCGGCAAAAATCAATGCGGTTGCTTCTGCAAAAACGTCTGAATAGCGTCTTGAGTCAAAAGCCACAACTGCTGAGAGCTTGCCTGCTTTGGCTTTTTCCGGGAAAGTCTTGATGAAATAGTTTGCAAGGCCTTGAGTTGCATTGTTGATTACGAATGTGTTCATGCGGTTTGTGCCGCCGCCGATAACGCCGCGCAAACCGCCTGTGCCGAATTCGAGGTTGCGGTAGAAACGGTCTTCAAGCTCTGCAAAATCTTCTTTTGCGATTAAGTCGGTTACTTCTTTTGCAAAGCCAGCGTCTTTTTCGTCTTTGATGTATGCTTTTGCACGCTCAAGAATTTCAGTTTTATCCATAAAATCAGAATCTCCTTTTGATTCAAACAGTATTTTCTTTAGCAATTAAACAACTATAACACGAAAAACCCTGTTTTGTCATGTATATTGCAATCAGTTAATCTAATAATGATATTTTGTATGAACAAGAAACAATATATGATATACTTTTTCTATGCCGTCAGACAAACTTGTTTTTGTTGCAACTCTTGTTGATAAAAGAATATTATCTCTATTGAACATTTCAATAAACGGGATAAAGATATATCGTTCCAAAGGTTTGTTGGCACATATTTTAAAGCGGAAACATTATAAAGCCGCAAAATACTTTGATTATATTACTGACATAATAGAGAATCCCGATTATGCAGGTGTTACAGATGGTCAGATTGAACTGGTAAAAATATTTAAAGATAATATCTTTTTAAGCATAAAATTGGATATTGCCAATCAAATATATTATGTTGCGACTGTCTTTGATGTAAGCAAGTCTAAAATAGATGTTTACTGTAAATCTGGTCGTCTGACAAAACTTGACAAATAGCTATATTCATATATAATGGAGATGAAATTTGACGAGCAGGAAAGGCACCCTGCACTCCCGAAAGGGAACCTGATATGATGGATACGCCGCCCATCCAAATTTTTATAAGCCACCTGTTTTAGGTGGCTTTTATTTAGTATAGGCTTATTCTAAAGATAAAGTTCATTCGGCGGCATTATTCATTCTGAAATGATAGTGCAGCTACCGTAATCAACGGCTAATAGTTTATCAATAAGCTCATCTGTAAAAGAATAAATCGGAACAAAAGGTAGATACATGCCATCACCAAGCAGTTCTACTGTCGTGTTTTTTTCTAAAAGGAGACTTTTTACACCTTCGATTCTTAAATCTGAAATATTAGAGTCAGATATTTTTTTATATGCGGTTACAATATTCCCAATAAAGCCTCTATTACTTACAATAAATTTTTGATTGCACAGGTTCTTTGCTATTTCAGAAGCCTTTTCTTTTGTAAAAATTTCTGGATTAACAAAGCCAATGAATATTAAGTATGGACATGTTTCATAACTTTTTGAATTCCACCATAAATCTTTTGGAAGATTTTTTCTAACAACGGTTATTTCTTTTTCCTGCACTTGGCAAATAAAATCGCCATAATTCATTTTCTTAAAATCCAAAAGCAATTCCTCTGTAAAAGAAAAAAGCCATAGGTTGATTGGAATGCGTGCTTCT
>CADBUT010000469.1 GCA_902797925.1 uncultured Spirochaetaceae bacterium | reverse complement strand
TTAGATTTTCAATAGTTTTGCAGGAAAAGCTTAAATGAATGAAAAAACAGTCTTAATTACAGGCGGCGCTGGTTTTATCGGCTCGCATTTGTGCAGACGTTTGCTTAACGAAAATTGCCGCGTAATCTGTCTTGATAACTTTTATACCGGAAGGGAATGCAATATTTCAGAGCTGCGCGCGAACAGCCTTTTTTCAACTGTTACGCACGACGTTGTGCTTCCATATTCATTTTATGCAGATGAAATCTTCAACCTGGCCTGCCCGGCTTCTCCGCCGCATTATCAGCGCAACCCTGTTGAGACTTTCAAGACAAGCATTTTCGGTGCATTGAACGCGCTTGACCTTGCAAACAAATGGAACGCCAAAGTTTTTCAGTCTTCAACTTCAGAAGTCTATGGCGACCCGCTAGTTCATCCGCAGCCTGAAACATATTGGGGGCACGTCAATACAGTCGGCATACGTTCCTGCTACGACGAAGGCAAGCGCGGCGCAGAAACGCTTTTTATGGATTATCACCGGCAGTATGGCACACGCATAAAAATGGTGCGCATCTTCAACACTTACGGCCCGAACATGAACCCAGATGACGGAAGAGTTGTCAGCAACTTTATTGTGCAAGCTCTAAATAACGAAGATATAACGATTTATGGCACAGGCGAACAGACACGCTCGTTTTGCTATGTAGACGACCTTATCGAAGGCTTCTGTCGCATGATGAGCACAGCCGACGACATTACAGGGCCGGTCAACCTCGGCAACCCAGGCGAATTTACGATGCTTGAGCTTGCAGAGAAAGTTTTGAGTTTTACAGGCTCAAAATCAAAGCTTGTGTTCAAGCCGCTGCCGCAAGATGACCCGAAACAGCGCAAGCCCGACATTTCAAAAGCAAAGCAGCTGCTCGACTGGCAGCCAAAAGTTCCTCTTGATGACGGCTTGAAAGAAACCATCGCTTATTTTAAAAAGGCTGTAAAGTGAATCTGAAAGAACTGCTAAGCTCTCTGCCTTTTGAAATTGAACGCTCTTTATGCTACAGGCTGAATCTGCGTCTAAAACGTCATCCGTCGAGCAGCCCTTTTTTGAGCGGCGACACATTTAGAAATCTTTGCAATTTTGTTGCAGATTCTGACGAATCGTTTGACAAGCTAAAAAATCAGGTTGCATCGTTGCCAGAACATTCCGTGATTTTTGTGCAGAGCAATTTTCTCTTAAAATTTCAAACTGAAATTCTGCCGCTAATGAAGACGCAATTTGTGCTCATAAGCCACAATTCAGACACGAACATTGACAGCAGATTCTTGCCGGTTGCAAGCTCACCTTTTCTGCAGAAGTGGTTTGCACAGAATTGCACAGACGAAATATTGAAAGCTTCGCCAAAAGTTGAGCCGCTGCCGATTGGGCTTGAAAATCAGCGTTTTCACAATGCAGGCAACATAAAGTCTTTTATGAAGCTGATTTCGCAAATCAAGAAAGGAAAGATTGAAAAAAAGCCGAAGATTCTTGTTGCGCTCAACTTGTCTACAAACCCTGATGAGCGTTTTTCATGTTACAGGGCTTTTTGGAAAAAGCCCATAACGCTTGAAATGATGTCTTTTATAAGCTCAAGCAACTACCGGAAGATTGCGTCATCTTGCATGTTCATAGCTTCTCCTGCGGGCAACGGCTTGGACTGCCACCGCACTTGGGAAGCAATGTATCTCGGCGCAGTGCCGCTGGTCAACGACAATGCAATGAACAGGGCTTTTGCCAGTTTGGGGTTGCCGTTGATTTGCGTAAAAGACTGGAACGACTTCGCATCAAAAACGGCGGAAGAACTTGAAGATATTTACAAAATTACAACAGCAAAAGCAGACTGCGCCGCTTTGTGGCTTGACTTTTGGAAGAAGAAAATCTTTGAATAGGAAACATTTATGAAACCGCAAATCGTAATTCCTGTTGCAAAAAAAAATATAGAAATGCTCAAAAAGAATATTTTCTATATCAAGAAAAATTTGCAGCCTGAAAACATCTATATATTGACAGCACAAGACAATTTCGGTGATTTTGACGACCTAAAAGACGAGATTACTGTTCTTGATGAAAATCAAATAATTCAAGGCGTTACATTCGATACAATAAACGGAATAATCAAAAAAACTTCGATTCCGGAAAAGCGCACAGGCTGGTATTTTCAGCAGCTTCTTAAAATGTTCTGGAGCTTGCACCCTCTTTGCTCAGATTTTTATACAGTTTGGGACGCAGACACGTTTCCGCTAAAACATATTGAGTTGTTCTCAAAAGAAAACAAGCCGTATATGCACACAAAAACTGAATATCACGTTGCTTATTTTGAAACACTTGAGAAGCTTCTGAACATGAAAAAAGAAGTCGATTTTTCATTTATTTCTGAAAAGATGACTTTTTCAAAGAAAATTATGCAAGAATTGCTGAATGAAATTTCAAAAGCCGAAGTTCAAGGAAATTCAGCAATTGAAAAGATAATTTTTGCCGCAAGCATGTCTTCAAATGAGCTTGGTTTCAGCGAATTTGAAACTT
>CADBUT010000468.1 GCA_902797925.1 uncultured Spirochaetaceae bacterium | reverse complement strand
TTTCAGCCGAGCAGTTTCTCTTTGAAAGCGAAGACAAACCGCCCTATGATGTGCTCGTCTTTGACATTCAGATGAAAACGATAAACGGCATGGAACTTGCAATTGCACGCGCGCTTTATAAAGATGCACCGTTCGTGATTATGGACGAGCCGACGAGCGCGCTTGACCCTGTGGCCGAGTATGAAATCTATAAAAAGTTTGACGAAATGGTTGAGGGCAAGACAAGCATCTACATCAGCCACAGAATGTCGAGCTGCCGTTTCTGCGATAATATTCTTGTGTTTGACGAAGGCAAGATTGTGGAGCAGGGCAACCACGACAGGCTTATGCAGAACGGTGGCCTTTACAGCAGTCTTTGGAATGCACAAGCTCAATATTATGCTTAAGGCGATTTAAAAATATGGTGATTTAAGAAAAATGTAAAAATAAATTTCAAAACGAATTAAAAATAAATGTAAAAATGAATTTAAAAATCTATGTAAAAACGGCATTATCAGAATTTAATTCTCTCCTGCGATACCTATTGAATTTAAAAAAGTTATTGCTTCGTTTTGATATGGACTTATCTCCATATCAAAACGGAGGCCTCCTTTCCTTTGAAATGAAAATTTATCTTCGTCAATTCTTTTCCATGATGAAATTTCTTTCCATCCAATATAATCGCCTGAAACAATGCCGTTTTCATAAAAGCCCTTATATTTTGAACGTTTTGCTGTTAATAGAAAATCCAATGGCCATTGCGTAGGAAATATTATGCACAACAAATATAATGGTTCTTTCCTTAATATACTTAACAAGCACAGCAGAAAAATTTCGAGGATATATGCAGAGAGACCTTAAAACATTAATCTTCGGTTTATATGCGATTGAAGCAGAAATATCACTTTCCCGAATTTTTCTGCTTCATGTTTTAGAGTTCCTAATCTTATTAAATTTAGAATGATTCTTACCAAAGGAAATATAAAAAATCCCCCGACGAACCCTAATAATATTAATAGATGAATAATCTTTCTGAAATCTGCCATTTTCGTTCTCTGTAGCGGTTTACTTTTTCAGCATTTGCTGCTTGCTTGATTAACCATGTGTGGTTTTATTAAAAAACAAAAGATAATTCCTTTTCGCCTTTATTATAATAAACTCTGTTTTCATCGTCTTTGAATTTTGGGCGGAACGGCTTGCCTATCTGTTTGTCGATTATGACTTCCTTTTTATCAAAAATATAATAACAAATTAGCTGAAATTCTTCTGATTGTATTTCTTCCAAATCGCCTTTGTCATGTGGTTTAATGTAATTTGAATAAATCAAAACTCCTTTATCCGCATTAAAGCAATACTCGCCGCAATACATTTTTGGCGGGTCGAAATAATCCAGATGTTTATTTTGAATATGAACTTTTGCAAAATATGAAACATACATGGGGGTAATTGACCAAAACCAATAATCTGTAAAATGGCTGTTCCAGCCTAATTCATAAATTGTATCTGCATTTTTATATTTTGATTTAGCATCTTTCCATGAGCACTCAAAATACAAGTTCCCAGCATCGTCGAAAATCTTAACTGTTTTCCAATTCTCTATAGTGCCTGTAAAGTTGTTTTTATCGATTCCGAATGAATTGAAAGTGATGATGAGCAGAACAAAACTAAACAAAACTTTGATTAATAACTTTTTCATATAATCCCTTTTTTGTTCTCTTTTTAATGCTTTGCCGCCACAGCTTTTATGTGTGGCGGTTTAAGCTTTAGTCATCGTCAAGCGCGTCCATTGCTTTTAGCACGGCTTTTGAGTTTGCGGCAACCACGTCATAGTCTTTCTGGTTGATGTTTTTCTTCAATTCCGCAGTCGGATCCATATTCATGAGCTTCATCATTTCTTTAGAATCCTCATCAAGCTCTGCTTCAATCTTTAGAATGCCGGCGCATCTCGTAATCATCTTAAATTTTTCGATTCTGTCCGGACCAGAAATTCCGTTTTTCTGAAGCACATTTTCAACTTCTTCTTTTTCATTAATGGCTTCTAAATACGAATCAGCCGGGTCGGCGCCAATCTTGTCAAATTCTTTAACGATTGTAGGCAAATTCTTAGCCCAGTTCTTTACGTCGCTGTCTGTTACTCCGACAGATTTTGCATTCTGCGCAAACAGCACGGCTGAAAAGACGGCCAGCAGACAAAAAGTGAAAAACTTCTTCATTTTCGTTCCTCCAGATGATGAAGTTGCAACAACGCGCACAGCTTTTGCTTGTTCGGGCTGCTTGCGCTTTTTGTGCGTTCCACTACATGATAATCTACGACATTCAAAAGCGCAAGCAATTTTGCCGCGCGTTTCAGTTGCTTGCGCAAACTGCTTTATGCTTTTGCTTGCGACGATTTTCTGGGTAAGAGATATTGCCTTTCAGAGCACTTTTCCCATTTTTATGCAGTCGAATGTTCCGCCTGAAATAATTTTATCGTCGACCACGGAAAAGCCGAGCTTTTCATAAAACTTGACGGCGACTGTGCGGCTGTCGATTTCTATCTTCTTATAGCCGCATTCCCGTATCCAGATTTCGGCTTGCTCAACAGCCATGCGCCCGATGTTTTTTCCGCGGTATTCGGGCAGCACGACCACACGCCCAAGCGAGACACTGTCCGGGCTTATTTCGTAAAACCTGCAAGTGGCAATCGGGTAGCCGTCATCAAGAATCACGATGTACTTTGTGCCGTTGCCGTCGTGCTCATCAAATTCGTCTCTTAGCGGAATATGATGCTGTCTGTTCATCCCCTGAATTCTAACGGAATATGCGCCGGCTCGCTGCCATTCTTCCTCTGCGCGAATCACTTCAAGCTTGTTCATGGTTAAAGCATATTATAATTGCAAGTCGCTGAGAAAGCTAGATGCAATAATCGTAGCCGACGAACGATTTGTTTTTTTGCGCAAGCTCGTCGAGCGTAATTGAATCTACAAAGTTGTTGATGTTTATCTCAAATTCCTTCCAGAAAAAGTCGTTGCCCTCTGATTCAAGGTGATTGTTCTCAGTTGTGCCGCGCGGTGAAAGCTCGCCTTCCATGGCGCGCAAGATTTCGCCTGCGGTATAATCGTTTGCCGGACGGGAAAGCCTGTAACCGCCGTTCGTACCGCGCGAGCCTGTTACAAGTCCTGCCTTTCCAAGCTGAATCAGAATCTGCTCAAGATATTTCACCGAGAGGTTCCGCCTGTGCGAAAGCATTTTGAGCGGAATGAAACAGCCTTCTTCAGCTTCGGCGAGGTCTGTCATTATCAGCAGGGCATATTGCCCGCGCGTTGAAATCTTAAGCATTACAACCTCCGTTCAGTGCGTTTGCTATGCGGTCAATGGCTTCTTTCAAAAGCGGCTGCGGCGTTGCAATGTTGATGCGCTGATAGCAGTAGCCCTCTATGCCGAACATCGTACCGCGGTCAATCCAGACTTTCGCCTTGTTTACAATCAGGTCGTCAAGCTCGCTGTCAGGAATTCCTAGAGCTGAAAAATCAATCCACAAAAGGAATGTGCCTTCAGGCTCAATAAGCCGCGCCTGCGGGATTTTTTCCTTTAAGTATGAACGCACAAAATCTATATTTGAAAGCAGATGCTTTTTGAGCGCCTCAAGCCACGGTTTGCCGCCTTCATAAGCGGCGCGGGCTGCAACCATTCCCATAAGGCTCGGCTCGTCATAGCCTGTCTTGTCGCGTTCAGTCTTGAATTTTGCGCGCAAGGCCGGATTTTTTATAAAGTTCGTGGAAAACTGCAAACCGGCCAAATTGAACGTCTTGCTCGGCGACATTGAGACGATGCTGTTTTCCGCAATTTCAGGCGAAAGCGTAGAAAAGACCGTATGCACATTAGGTGCGTAGACAAAATCGTTGTGAATTTCATCAGCAAAGACAATCACGTTATGGCGTAAGCAGATTTCTGCAAGTCTGCTAAGCTCGGCGCGCGTCCACACGCGGCTAACAGGGTTGTGCGGGCTGCACAAAATAAAAAGCTTAACATCATTTTCTTCTATTTTATGTTCAAAGTCTTCAAAATCAATTTGCCATTTTCCGTCTTTTTCAAAAAGTGAAGAAGTTACAAGCTTGCGGTTATTTGCTTCAATCATGTTCTTAAAAGGGTAGTAGACCGGTGTCTGAATCAAGACGCTTTCGCCTTCTTTTGTATAAGCCTTGATTGCGGTTGCAATTGCAAAGACCACGCCCGGCGTTGAAAC
Organism: uncultured Spirochaetaceae bacterium; assembly: GCA_902797925.1. Classification (GTDB taxonomy): domain Bacteria; phylum Spirochaetota; class Spirochaetia; order Treponematales; family Treponemataceae; genus UBA1240. Next base: position 1,862 of record CADBUT010000468.1, on the reverse strand, counting down.
CATCTCGCGGCGTTCATAAGAAAAATTGTGCTCGTTCTTAAGCCATGCAGAAAGCGCCGCATGAAAAGGCTCGTCTGTGCATGAATAGCCGAAAATGCCGTGGTCAATCTTTTTGTGCAGCGCTTCCAAAATTGCGGGCGCGGTCGGAAAGTCCATGTCGGCCACCCAGAGTGAAAGCACATCTTTCGGTTTGCCGCGTGCAACAGCCAGATCAATTTTGCAGGCATTTGTGTTGCGGCGGTCAGTTATTTTGTTAAAGTCATAATTCATCTATGGTCTCCATTCGTATCTTAAAAAAGTAACGGATTTTCTAAAAATATTTAAATATCCTATTGACTTACTAGGTTAATTGCAGTATAAATCTAATTACCTACTTAGTCAATAGGTTTCAAAAAAAACTAAGCAGCGTTGAAACTAAGAATTAAAACAGACAAAAAGCAGCGGAAAGATGCAAATGCAGCCGCTTGACGGAAGAGACGCAAGCAGCGGATGCTGACTGTTTTTATAGGAGCGAATATGGCAAAAATTTTGGACCAGCCGCGCTACAAATGTGCGCTTGCTGCAATGCAGACTGTTCAGGCAATTCCGGGAGCAATTCCGATTTTGCATTCTGGCCCGGGCTGCGCAGCAAAATTGAACGACAACAACGGAACCAGCGGACGCTACAGCCCGAATATTTTTCCGTGTACGTCTATAAGTGAAAAAGAGGTTGTTTTCGGCGGGAGCAATAAGCTGCGCTCTACAATAGAAAATGCTTTGAAAGTAATTGATGCCGATTTGTTTGTGGTGCTTTCGGGCTGCACGGGCGAAATTATCGGCGATGATATCGAAGAAGTTGCGGGCAATTTTGCTAATGCTGAAAAGCCTGTTGTTTGGGCAAAAACGCCGGGCTTTAAGGGCAACAACTACGTTGGGCACGACTGGATTCTGAAATCTATTTTTGAGCAGTATCTTGCCGAAGCTGAACCTGAAAAAGAGAAGGGGCTTGTAAACCTTTTTGTAGCGCCGCCTCAGCAAGACCCGTATTGGCTTGGCAATTTGCGCGAAATCGAAAGTCTGCTTACAGCAATCGGCTTGAAGCCTAACACAATTTTTGGATTCGGCCGCAATCTTGATAATCTCAAAAAGATTCCGAATGCTGAATTCACGGTTCTTGTTTCGCCGTGGGCGGGGCTTGAAAGTGCAAAATATCTTCAGACACGTTTCGGTATTCCGCTTCTGCAATACCCTGTTCTGCCGATTGGTGCAAGCGAAACTACAAAGTTCCTCCGTGCCGTTCAGGAGTTTACCGGCGCAGACAAGGAGCTGACCGAGCGCGTAATCACCGAAAAAGAAGCAGAATTCTACTATTATATAGAAAGATTTGCTGATACTTTGCTTGAAACGCGTATTCTCGGCAAGCGCTTTACAGTTGTCAGCGACAGCGAATACACAATTGCGGTTACGAAGTTTCTCGTAAACGATATGGGCTTGTTTCCTGAAAAGCTTTTTATCGTTGATGATGCACCGAAAAGCTTTCAGCAGAAAATCATTGATGAAGTGAACAATCTGAATTACGGAATCAAAACCGAAGTTCAGTTTACAACAGACGGCCACGACATTCATGAGCAGATTAAGTCGCTCGATTTTGCGGGAACACCGCTGATTATCGGCTCAAACTGGGAAAAAAAGCTTGCCGCCGGGCTTGGTGCGCACTATGTGAACGTGAGCTACCCGATGCTCGAAAAGCTTGTAATCAACGACCACATTGCCGGTTATTCGGGCGGCCTTCACCTGCTCGAACAAATCTTTACTGCTGCAATGTCTAAATTGAAACTGTAAAAAAAAGAGAACGTCATGCTGAACTTGTTTCAGCATCTATT
>CADBUT010000467.1 GCA_902797925.1 uncultured Spirochaetaceae bacterium | reverse complement strand
GATGCAATTTACACGATTATGACATAATGGAAGATGGCAAATTACAAGGCAAGCTTGAAACAGCACGGAATATGCTTCTGGATAATCTGTCAGAAACCGCCATTGCAAAATATACAGAACTTCCAATTGAGGTTGTGCAGCAACTCGCAGAAGAACTTAGAACAGCGCCTGTTCAGTGAAGACGAACAGTTCAGGAGTGAATATATGAGATGCAACCTTCATGACTATGACATTATGGAAGAAGGCAAACTACAAGCTAAGCTTGAAGATGCACAGAATTTTCTTATGGAAGGTGATTCAATAGAGAAAATTGTTCGCTGCACCGGTCTTCCCCTTGAAACTGTGCAACAACTCGCAGAAGAACTGAAAGCCGCTGTTGCTAATTAGCATTATTTCATTCGCAAGGCACACCCTTTCCACAGCTTGAAACCAGCCCTACATTCTGGTATCTTCTAGACATGCGCATGACACATAGCTGGCGGCTTGCTGCCTTAATCTTTATTTGCTTTGCATTTCTCAATTCGGGTATCTTCTCTCAAATGAGAACTTCTCACATTGATTCAGACAGCATATACAGCTTTTTTGAAGCCAAAGGCTTAAAACCGCAAGTTCTTCCAAATAAATCCAAAAATACAGTTTTTCCGTACAACATAATTCTTGATTTTCCAAATAAAGAGGCACTTCTCTCACCGGATTCTGAAAACGGAAAAGAGAGCAAAACATTAATAATTGCGGCAGCGCAGGAAGACATTCCGCTTTTTTTAGACGAGCTTTCTACATATGTGGAATATCTGAAAAGTTCCCCGCCCCCAATTAACGTGAAAATAGTGCTTACCGCAGGTGATACTTCGGCAGTAAGACAGCCCGGCACAATGCAGACACAGAGTCTTGAAGGCACAGACATGTTCCTTTCCAGCCTTGATTCGTCAAAGCAATACACTGCGCTGATACTGAATATAAGAAACATAATGTTCGTGCGTAACCGTGATATTCTTATAACGCCGGGCATTCCCTTTAAGGCTGCGCCGTCTTGGCTGCTTGAAGCTATAATAAAGTCTTGCAAAGAAAATAATATTCATCTGAAAGTTGACGGTCTTTTTATTCCGTTTTACCGTGCCGGCTTGATTCAGGCAAACCCTAAGCTTGAAGCTTATTTTAACGAGAACATTCCGGCACTGCTCATAGAAAGCTCTTCGACAGAGATTTTTGATGCGCTGCCCTATTTTGCAAACGCATTGTCAGAATCTGGTACAAAAGAATGGGATTTTCATTACAGCATGATTCCAATCGGCGAAGAGACATTTTTTATTCCTGAAATTGTGCTGCTTATAATTCTGCTTTCAACTGCCGCAATTGCACTCTTGTATATCTGCATTTTCTCGTTGTTTACCAAGAAAAGCCTTGCGGTTTATATAAACGAAGTCAAAAAAGCATGGTTTCTGCTGCCGATGATGATTGTGATTACATGGCTTTTGTTCTATGCGGGGCAGCTTATCGCAAAGCAGTTTTACCCGAGCTGGTTCTTTCATCTTTTCAGCGCGTGCATTCTTAAAGCCACGCTGGCTCTCACGATGTTTTTGTTTCTCGCGCTGTTTCACAGAATCATTCCGTTTTCTACAAACGACAACACTTATGCGTGGCTGCTGATTATCATCTGCTTTGCGAACCTTTTCATTTTTTCGTCATTCGACCTTTCTTTGCTGCTTATTTTCAGTGCAGAACTGCTGCTTGCATTGATTTTCTTGAAAATCAGGCGCATCTTTCCGATGGTTGTCATTGGCCTCATAATGATTCTGCCGTTCGCCCTTATGGCTTTCGCAATTTTCACAATGCCGAGACAGAACATTCTTTTCAGGTTTTTCAACGCTTCTTTTTTAGAAAATGCCCTGATTTCTTGCCTTATAATGCCTGTTGAATTTACATGGGTGCGCATAGCTGTCAGGCTCGGCCTTTTCGGCAAACACATGAAACGCAGGCATTTCCCATATATTATCAGCATCGGGCTTTTTTTAACTGCGGCTGTCTCTGCTGTAATCATCTTTCAGAACAACGCCCAGCAAAGAATCATGCTGCCGCGTCCGTCAGAGCAAAAATCGCCTGAACTGAATGCTTTGAGCTTTGAAGTTTCGCGCTCAAAAATAATGAACCGCAACAGAATTGATTTTCAGGTTAGCTCAAGCGAAATGCTGCTCAAGCTTGAAATTAAGGTTTCAGCTGAAGACGGCATCGCCATTTATGATGCGAATTTTCCGTTTCAGGCGTTGAACGGAAACCACGAAGCATCTTTTATTCTTGGCGATTATCCGCCGAATCCGTTCATTATTCAGTTTACATGCGAAAGCGGCGTGCCCATAACAATTGAAACAACCGCTTATCTTAAGACAAAAGATGCCGGAACTGTGCAAGAAACAAAGACAGTAACCGTGCCGCCCGCCGGAGAAAACTGATGTTCCTGCATGTAGATTTGGATGCTTTTTTTGCGTCCGTCGAGCAGCTTGATTTTCCGCAATACAGGGGCAAGCCGGTTATTGTGGGCGGCGACCCGGATTCAAGGCGGAGCATTGTCTCGACCTGCTCTTATGAAGCAAGAAAATACGGCGTTCATTCGGCGATGAGCGCGGCGCAGGCAAAGCTTTTGTGTCCTGACGGCATCTTCGTCAGAGGACGCATGTCACGCTACCACGAAAAATCAAGGGAAGTGATGAGCATTTTTGACGAATTTTCGCCTGACGTGCAGCAGATGTCTATAGACGAAGCTTTTATAGATTTGACCGGCACAGAACGGCTTTTCGGGCCGCCCGAAGAAACTGCGATGCGCCTTAAAGCAGAAGTTAAGGCGCGCACAGGCCTTACTGTTTCGGCGGGGCTTGCGTCTAACAAATATATCGCAAAAGTTGCTTCGGGCATTTCAAAGCCAAACGGCTTCTGCTTTGTAAAGCCGGGCGAAGAGGCACAGTTCATGCAGTCTCTTCCGCTAGAAAAGCTTTGGGGCGCTGGGCCAAAGACTTTGACCAAGCTGCGCGAATCAGGCTTTTTTTCTATAAAAGAAATTGCGGATGTTTCAGAAGAAGCTCTTCAGCGCGGTTTTGGCATTGCAGGCGGTTCGTTTCTTTTTAACGCAAGCCACGGTCTTGCAGCAGAAACGTTCACAACTGAATCAAAGAACCACTCGATAAGCGCGGAACACACCTACCCCTACGATTTGACTGATCCGTATATCATAGAAACTGCGCTCATGCAGCTCTGCGAAGAGGTGCGCTTCAGGCTTGAAACTGAAGGCTTCTACAGCAAGACTGTTCACTTAAAAATACGCTACGGCGATTTTTCTACGACAGGCGTACAAAAGACGTTTCAGTCTGACGTTGACACTTCTGATTTTCTTTTTAAGGCGGTCAAGGAGCTTTTTTATTCAAAATGGCATAAAGGCTACGGAATCAGGCTGCTCGGCGTGGGCATGTCTAACTGTTCAACCGTACCTGATTCGCAGGGCGAGCTTTTTGATTTTGGCAACGACAATTTGCGCAAGCTTGAAAAGACTATCATCAAGCACAACTCAAAGAAAAACGTGCCGAAAATTCAAAAAGCGCGTCTGCTTCCTTCCGCCATGCCAAAGACAGACGAATAAGACCTGTATGACATTGGGATGTCTAAAAAGTATTGTCATGCTGAACTTGGTTCAGCATCCCGGGCTTGCATCAAGCTTGTTTG
>CADBUT010000466.1 GCA_902797925.1 uncultured Spirochaetaceae bacterium | reverse complement strand
GGATTTATACTGCCGGTTTTGCATGGCAAAAGCGGCACTTTTCGCCGAACAATCCATGTTTGTAGATTAAGCTACTGCGAAAAGAAATAAGCTTACTGAAGCTTTTCGAAGATGAACTTACAGAATGTTGTTACGCGGTTGATGAACGAATTGTCGATCTTGCTTTTCAAGACCGGCACGTTCGGGGCATCAACGCCGCCGATTCCGTAAAGGATGATAGAATCGCCGTCTTTGAAAGCATAGACAAATGACTTCATCTTGCCTGTTTTGGCGCATGTCATGCCGTCTACGATTTTTACGCCTGAATCCTGAATCTTTACAGGTTCAGTGTTTATAGATTCATAGTAAAGTTCAGTTTTGCCCTGAAGGATTGTTATATGTGTCGGGATTATACCGAACGGAGCCATTTCAAGGCGTGCCTGCATGTCGGTCTTAGCTTTTTCTACAGTTTTTGAATCGATAACAGCTGACGAATAAAGCTTGTACCACTTTCCTGTGCGTTCGCCGTAATAAGGAATGCCGACATAGCCTTCTACATCAGTAAGTTCTTTTCTGAGTGTGTTAAAAATCTGCTCGTTGCCCGCATAAGGAATCTTCTGAATGATTTCAACGAGATACGGCGGCTTCAATTCTTTTATTGTATTGATAAGATGGTTCGCTGTCTTGTTGACCGGATTAAGCGAAATCTTTTTGTAGTCGCCGATATTGCGGATCAAAACCTGCTGAGCTTCAAGCTGGTTCAGTTCGCTGGCTGAAAGGTTAGAATTGAATGTCTGCTGTGCAAAAACAGGCAGGGCAAAAATACAGATAATTAATATCGAAATATATTTTGCAATGTTTTTCATGTCAAACTCCTAAATGATATTTTGTTATTCTGAATCACCAAGTGATTTCCAGTTTTCAGAATTATAAAAAACTTTTTAGTGGAAAGGTTTCAGTTTTTTTATGAAATATGTGTTATTTGCACAAAAAAGTTTATATTTCTGCGTTTTAAGCACTAAAACTGAAAGAAGCGCACAGCGGAACGATTACGATGAAGCTGCCGCTTTCTGCATAAAGCCTAACCGGCGACGTGCTTGAGCTTGTGCGCCTGTTTGAAAGGCTTACGCTGCCGCCATTCCAGTCAAGCCCGTCAAGCGGCCACACAAGGTTCTCTGATTTGCAGACATATTTTGCGCATTTATCTGTGTGTTGCCCCGGAAAAACAGGAAAGACCGAGACCGGCGCATTTTCCGGCAGTGCATCAACCTCAATGCGCGGCCGTTTTTCAGCATCAATAAAGCAGACAGCGTTTTCTTCTGCAAGCCACAAGTCTGGCGCGTTTTTGCCTTTGAAAAGCTTAAGAATGCCGAGCAGATGGTCAAGCCGGCCGCCTGAACCGCCAATAAGCACGGTAAAATCTGCACCGAGAGATTCTGTCTTTTTAAGCGCAAGCTCTGTATCAGAAAAATCTTTGTCTTCGGGAAATGTTTCCGTATTTTGCGGTGCGGCTTCTTTTTTTATGCTTTTGAACCATGCGGTTGCTTCCGCGCTTACGCTGTCCATGTCGCCAAGAAAAAAGTCCGGCTTCATGTCATAGGCTTTTGCGGCGTTCAGACCTGAATCTGCCGCTATGATTGTAGCATTTTCTAAAAGAGGTTCTATAAAATGAATGGCTTTTGATTTTTCAGGATAATTTCCGCCGGTAAAAATGATGCAGTTCATATATTGTACAGCTCCAGTGTACCAAATCTTTTAAAACCTGTATACTGACCTACATGACACATATTCAAACTAAATTGCCGCAAACCCTAAAGAAGATGAACAGCTTTTTTGAGCAGGCCGGCTTTGAGGCTTATCTTGTGGGCGGCGCTGTGCGCGACATGCTGATGAACAAGCCTGCATCAGACTGGGACGTTGCCACAAACGCCACGCCGGAGCAGGTTATGTCGGTCTTCAGAAAGGTAATACCGACCGGCATTGAGCACGGCACGGTTACTGTGATTTTTCAGGGCGAGCACATCGAGGTTACGACTTTCAGAACAGAAGCAGATTATTCTGACGGCCGCCACCCCGACAGCGTTGAATATGCCGCCACAATCGAAGAAGACCTTTCGCGCCGCGACTTTACGATGAACGCAATTGCCGTGAACCTCCTTGACGGCTCTGTTGTTGACCCGTTCGGCGGAAAGGACGACATAAAGAAAAAGCTTATACGCTGCGTCGGCGAACCGCTCGAACGCTTCAGCGAAGACGGCCTCCGCCCGGTGCGCGCGTTGCGCTTTGCGGCGCAGCTCGGCTTTCAGATTGAAGCAAAGACGCTTGAGGCAATTCCGAAGCGGCTTGATGTGACTGAAAAAGTTGCGGTTGAGCGCTTTCACGATGAGCTTTTGAAAATGCTCAAAAGCCCTGTGCCTTCAATCGGCCTTCGCCTTATGGAAGAAACCGGCGTTATGAAGATTTTTCTGCCGGAATTGTTAAGCTGCCGCGGCGTAGAGCAGAAGGGCTTTCACAATTTTGACGTGCTT
>CADBUT010000465.1 GCA_902797925.1 uncultured Spirochaetaceae bacterium | reverse complement strand
TCAGGCGAAGGCCTGCAGCCCGTGCTCAACGATTATCTTTATCTCTAATGGAGAATATATGAAAAACTTTGACACTACGCTTTATTTTATAACAGACAGCACAAAATATGACGAAGCCGAATTTCTCCGCCGTGTTGAAGAAGGCCTCAAAGGCGGTACAACTATGCTTCAGCTGCGCGAAAAAGACAAATCGACGCGCGAATATATTGAGCTTGGCAACAAGGTTCACAAGCTGGCGCAAAAGTACAACGTGCCGCTCATAATTGACGACAGGCTTGATGTCGCGCTTGCCTGCAATGCAGAGGGCGTGCATCTTGGCCAGAGCGACATGCCTATAAGCACGGCGCGCAAAATCTTGGGCGAAAGCTTTATCATCGGCGCAACCACCAAGACAGTCGAACAGGCTCTTGAAGCTTATCACCAGGGCGCAGACTATTGCGGTGTGGGCGCAATCTACCCGACAACCACAAAAGTAAAGACCGTGCTCACCTCAACTGAAACTTTGAGCCAAATCTGCCAAAGCGTGCCGATTCCGGTTAATGCAATCGGCGGCCTGAACAAGACCAACACCGATGTGCTTATGGGCATAAAAATAGCCGGCATCTGCGTAGTTTCTGCCATAATGAAAGCCGACGACCCAAAAAAAGAAGCCGAAACCCTTCTTGAGATTTCGCGCAAAATCAAGGCCTCTTGCTAGAACAGCTGCGCTAAAACGCTAAAATTGATAACTCCGCTTAACAAAAACAGCTCAAAATTGTTAACTGCACTTGACAAAACTGACAAGTGCGGTAAACTTTAATCATGGAAAAGCTTATTGAACTGTATAGAAAGAAACTGTCTTCAATAAATATGGATTTTATACGCAGCGAAGAGTCTTTGATAAACTGGAATGCCCGCCTTGTTTGCATCCGCGGAGCAAGAGGCGTGGGCAAGACGACTCTTTTGCTTCAGCATATAAAGAAAGACTTTGAAAACAATTACAGCAAAGCGCTTTATGTAAGCCTTGATAATATATATTTTTCAGATAATTCATTGATAGACCTTGCAAGTGATTTTATCCGCCGCGGTGGAACGCACCTGTTTCTGGATGAAGTTCATAAAATGACGGACTGGTCGGCAATTCTCAAAAATCTTTATGACGATTATCCTGAGCTTCACATTGCGTTTACAGGTTCGTCATTGCTTGAAATTCTGAATGCACGCGCAGATTTATCCAGAAGGGCTTTGGTTTATGAAATGCAGGGGCTTTCTTTTAGAGAATATATAGCCATAAAAACAGGGCAGAATTTTCCGGTTTTGCCTTTGAATGATATAATTTCAAAGAATGAAGATATTTCTGCTTCGATTGCATCAAAAATAAAGCCGTTTGAATATTTTGAAACTTATCTAAAGACCGGATACTATCCGTTTTTTTTGGAAGGCGAAGAAGACTACTACAGCAGATTGAATGAAATAATAAACATGATTCTTGAGATTGAGCTTCCAGTTTTAAGAAACCTTGGCGTGGCCTATGTTCCCAAAATCAAGAAGTTGCTTGCTGTAATCGGAAAATCAGCGCCGTTTGTTCCGAATGTTTCTGAACTCGCTTCAAAAATCGAAGTTTCAAGGCAGACGCTGATTTTATATTTCAAATATCTTGAAGATTCAAAACTTCATACCCAGATATTCAAAGAAACGCGCGGTTTAAGTGCGCTTGAAAAACCAGACAAGATATTGCTTGAAAACACGAATCTTATGTATTTTTTGAGCGGAGAATCGACTGATATAGGAAATGTGCGCGAAACGTTCGTGCTTAATCAGCTGAAAAAATCTCATGAAGTGCTGTTCTCTGAAGTGAGCGATTTTTTTGTAGACAAGAAATACACCTTTGAAATAGGCGGAAGGAACAAAAAGAGGAAGCAGATTCAGAATGTGGAAAATTCCTATATTGTTGCGGATAATATCGAATACGGAACAGACCGCCGCATCCCAATCTGGCTTTTCGGCTTTCTGTATTGAATGCTTCTTTTGATAAGATTACGAGGAATGAACTGCCGGAAACCCGGCAAAAAAAAGCCCCTGCCGGAAAGACAGGGGCTGGGGCTAGAAAGGCTAGTTTTCTTCTTTATCGTCTTCAAAAACTGGAACGCCGCCCCACACGTTGTCCATGTAGTTCTGGTCAAGCACCTTGTCTATGCGCACCTGTTCGTCTTCAAGGCTGAAAAGTTTTGTGCTGTCGTCAGTATTTTTGTCCGCAATCCAGATTTCGTCACGGCGCACAATGTCATGGCTCATGATGCGGGTTTCGTGCGTGGTTGTTACCAGTTGAATCCTTCTGTCTTTTGCATTTGCAAAATATTTCTTTACAAACTGAACAGTCAGCTTCGGATGAAGACTGCGGTTAATCTCATCCATGATGTAGACTTTTTCTTTTTTGCAGATGAGAATTTCCAAAAGCTGAAACAGTCGGTGAGTTCCGTCGCTTTCGCTTTCCATACTGAACTCAATTCTCTTTCCACCAAGATTATGAACAAACTTAACAGCATAAAAATGTACAGCACCGTATTTATCAATAGTTATGATAAAAATGTTCCTGCGGCTACGGATTACCGTTGAATAATAGTTTGTTTTATTCTCGAGAACCTTTTGTGGTAATCCAAAAGGGGGAGGAAACTGGGCAAACTGGACAAGCGGACTGACTAATGTCATTTCAAGATTGAGCTTCTGTTGTGTCCGTAAATCAAGCGTTTCAAAAACCTTTTCTTTGCTTACAGGCTCAAGCTTTATCTCTTCAATGCCGGTGTCAAAATCTTTTAGAAGTTGGGCAAATTCATCTTTGCAGATTTCATATTGAAGAAGAGAAGTTTCCTGTAAAGGCTGATCAGGAAAAATTACTTCAAGAGTGTCTTTGAACCAGAGATAAGTTTTCTGCAGTACAGCAGCTTCAGGATTTGCGGCAAAAAAACCTCCAGTATTATTATTTATGCTGAACAGAAAAGGAGAACCGCTCAAGGCAAATGTCCGGCTTAAAACTTCTATGTCTTTGTTCTGTCCTTTGATTGAATGATGAAAAACATAAGGACTTTCAGAGTCTTCTTTATAAAAGAGTTTTGTGTGCCTGTTGCCGGCAATAGAAATAAGTTCTTCTTTTGTGATTATTCCGGTTGTAAGTACAATTGAAATTTTATATTCATACAGTTTTTTATCAGCAATAAAGGAGATTTCAAAATCTGTGGGTAAAGTTTCGTTTTCATCCTGTATTCTGCACCAGAAAATAGGTGCGCGCTGAGGAAGTTTTCCAGAAACAACGAAATTCTTTAGAACTGAAAGAGCGCGGATAAAGTTTGTTTTTCCTGCTCCGTTTTTTCCGTACATGGCTGAGAATTTCAAAAGGCTTTTTCCTGTATCCCCGTCTGTAAGCAGGTGCTCAAGTTTTTTGGTAACGCGTCCGCTTTCCATCTTAAAGGATGCCTTTTTATTAAAAGACAAAAAATTTGTGACGCTGAAGTTTACTAACATAATTATTCCTAAAAAAATCAATAGTTCTTTCGTTTTTAACGTGATTATACACATAATATCGGTGATTAACAAGTAAAACTTGTGTAAATAAGAGAAAATATCGAATAATTGCTTGACTTCTGAATATACCCATGTTATAGTTAAGTTAGTAAAACAGGTGAAAAAATCGAAAGTTCAACCTAGTTTTACTAAAGTAAAGCTGAATTCTGCAGCCAAAATCGGTACAAGTCGAATGTTCGTTGAACTAGATTGTACTGCCTGCTCTAGGAATGCAGAACAGTTTGAGATAGCGGAACGTAAAAGTTCCCAAAATAAGGAGGCCGGTATGGCAGTTCCATATGTCAGCAGAAAGCGGTTGAATCCGCGTGATTTGGATGCAGAAGGCAAGTTTTATCCTGCCCCTGCTTATATTGGAGAAATCGGTGTGAACAAGATTGCAGAAGAAATCTCTGAAAGCACAACACTCACACCAACAGAAGTAATCGGCGTAATCCGAAGTCTGCTTCTTATAGTGCCGAAATACCTGATGCTCGGTTACAAGGTAAGACTGGACAGCTTTGGGATCTTTAAGCTTGGTCTTAAAAACGCTGATACCTGTAAAGGACATGAGAAGGCTAGTGAAGTTACTGCAAACGACATTGAAGGTGTAAGAGTGATATACAAAGCAGATTCAATGTTGAGTGCAAAACTTGACAAGCCCGAATATGTTAAGCTTGATGCCAAATATATAAACGAAGAAACAGAACAGACAGGCTCAGGCGACTGATAGAATAGGAAAACTCAACTGGAATAACGGCAGATGAGTTTTTAATAATAAAGCTCGAAAAGGAAAGTCCGTTATGTGTATTTTAATCTGGGAGACTGGCACTTATTTTGGCGTGCCAGACTCCTTTTTTTTATCCCGTTTTTAATGCAAATTCATCCCGAATTTGCGGTATTTTAAGTTGTTTTATCTAGTATTTCTGACTGTTTTATCTTGATGAATTACGCAATGTTATCAAGATAAACGAAAAGTTTCATCTTGATGAAGCGCATGACTTTATCAAGACGAACGGAAACGGCTGTCTTGATGAATGGGATGAGGATGTCTTGACGGACAGAAAGATTTATGCAGATGAAAATAGGTGTACTTCAGGAGTAAGGGTGCCATGTTATTCTATTCGCTCGAAACTGGAAGAATACTTGAGTCATGTCCCCGAAATGATAAAGGTAACGGTTCCGGCTCGCCGTTCAAATATGTAATTTTCTCCTGATATTCTTCATCATGACGCTTCAGACATTGAAAATAAAATTCCTCTGCCTGTTCAGAACTTTCAAAGTATA
>CADBUT010000464.1 GCA_902797925.1 uncultured Spirochaetaceae bacterium | reverse complement strand
GGCCCTAAAAATGAAATTTCGCCGCTTTCGGCATCTTATGTGTTTTTGTCAAATACGCAGAAAAACTTTCTTGCAGATTTGCGGCTTGCGTTCTGCGGCGTTTTTTCTTTCAGGAACAGAGAACTTGAAAACAGCATAATCGGAAGCAAACTGCCGCTTCCGCAAAAGTCTGTGCAGACATTTACAGAAAAAGCGGCCGCCTATTTTGACGAAGATGTAAAAGAAGGCACATATAACCCTGTGCTCCGCGCCCAGTTCATCAACCTGGTAAAAGAATCCCTGGAAACATTGACAGATTAGCTTATAAGAATCGCCGAGCGTAAGTTTTATGTCATGCCGAATTTAGTTCGGCATCTGCATGAATGGTGAAACTAGATTCCGAAACTAGTTCGGAATGACATAAGCCTAAATTCGGCATTACATTTGCCAAAATTCGGAATGACATAAGATTGCCGTGTCAAGCACGGCAATGACACAAAGTCACGCCCGGCAATGACATTGCTCTAGCTTATCAGCATGGCGTCGCCGTAAGAGAAGAAGCGGTACTTGCCCTGCACCGCCTTCTGGTAAGCCGCCATAATGTTGTCTTTGCCTGCAAAAGCAGAAACAAGCATCAGCAGCGTAGATTCCGGTGTGTGGAAATTCGTAAAGAGCTTGTCTACAACTTTGAATTTATAGCCCGGATAAATGAAAATCGAAGTTGACTGCCAGCCGCGCTTCAAGCCGCCTTTTTCAACATCCCAGGCAGATTCAAGCGTGCGCAGCGATGTTGTGCCGACCGCAAGCACAGGGCGTTTTTCAATCTTAGCTTTTTCAATTGTGGCGGCAGTTTCATCTGAAACAAAGAACTGCTCTTCATGCATTTTATGGTCTTCTATGTTCTCTGCGCGCACAGGCAGAAAAGTGCCGAGCCCCACATGCAGCGTAACATAGACAATCTCAATATTTTTAGCCTTCAATTTTGCAAGCATTTCTTCTGTAAAGTGAAGCCCTGCCGTCGGTGCTGCCGCAGAGCCTGTCTCTTTTGCGTAGATTGTCTGGTAGCGCTCGGCATCTTCATCAACGTCTTCGCGCTTAATATAAGGCGGCAGCGGAATATGGCCGTTTTTCTCGAACCAGTCTTCATCAAGAGAACGGTCAAAGTGCAGAGTGCGGAATTCTGTGCCCTCATCATCAGGGTTATCTATAATTTCTGCTGTTGTTCCGTCTTTAAAGCGGAAAGTCTTGCCGGGCTTCTGCCTTTTGGCATTGCGCGTCATAGATTTCCAGACGCTTCCATGTTTATAGCCTTCAAAATTAAGGCACTGCAATATAAGAAATTCAACTTCTTTTGTGGGCGGTTCTGCGCCTTTGGGGGCATTACTGCCTGCAAGCGGCATTGCATAAAGACGCGAACGGCGCACACGCGAATTGTTAAAGACCATTACAGTTCCGCTTTCAATCAAATCAGGCAGATTCTGCATCATAAAATCCTGCGTTTCGCCGGAAAACCTGTCTAAGCGCATTAATTTATCGTTTCCGCGTATGCCGGAAGGATGCTGTGCAATCAGCTCTTCCGGTAAATCAAAATAAAAGTCCTTCGTCTTCATGTTTCATTTTTCCTTCAAGTCCAAGATGCTTGTAAGCTTTAGGCGTAACAACACGCCCTCTCGGTGTGCGCTGTAAAAGTCCGCACTGAATCAAATATGGCTCGTAATAATCTTCAAGCGTATCTATGGATTCACCAATTGAAATAGCGAGCGTTTCTGCGCCAACAGGTCCGCCGCCGAAATTTTCGATTATACTGCGTAAGATTTCGCGGTCATAACGCTCAAGTCCAAGCGAATCAATCTGAAGCTTGTTCAAGCCGGATTTTACGATGCCGGTTGTTATGTGCGGCACTTTCTCTGATTCTTTCATATAAAATTGGGCAAAATCGCGCATACGGCGGAGCACACGGTTTGCAACGCGCGGCGTTCCTCTTGAGCATGAAGCTATAAGCTCGGCGGCATCTTTGTCGATGTCAACAGCCAAAATCGAAGCTGACCGGCAGACAATGTCAGAAAGCTCGTTAATGTTATAGAACTCAAAACGCTGCACAATGCCGAAACGGCTTATAAGAGGGCTTGAAACAGCACCGGCCTTTGTCGTTGCGCCGACAAGCGTGAACTTCGGGATAGGCACGCGCACGGTTCTCGCGGTCGGCCCCTGCCCGATTATCCAGTCAAGCTCATAGTCTTCCATCGCAATGTAAAGCATCTCCTCGATGGCCGGCTTAAGGCGGTGAATTTCATCTATAAAAAAGACTGAACGTTCCGTAATTGTCGAAAGGATTCCGGCAAGGTCTTTAGGCTTGTCTAGCGCAGGCGCGCTTGTTACCTTAAAGTCTACGCCAAGCTCGTGCGCCGTAATCTGTGCAAGAGTTGTTTTGCCCAAACCGGGCGGGCCAATCAAAAAAAGATGGTCCATAGCCTCGCCGCGCTCTCTCGCAGCTTCTATAAAAACTGAAAGATTGTCCTTTATGTGGCTCTGCCCCTGAAATTCAGTCAAAAATTTCGGGCGGAGTGAACTTTCTTTATCATCCTGAACGCTCAAATCTGGGCGTACAATGTGCGAATCATCAAAATCAGCCATATCAGTTTGCAAGCTCCACTATTGCGCGGCGGAAAAGCGCATCTTCCTGCTCTTTCCGGCTTAAGTTTGTATCGATTTCAGCTGAAAGGCGCGCTATCAGCGGCTCTACATCGCGCTTATCGTAGCCCATGCTGCAAAGCGCAGTCATTACGTCCTGCCACGGCGAAAGCGCCTTGACCGGCACGCGCACAGTGTCTTCTTGAATTGAAAGCTTGCCTTTAAGCGCAAGCAGCATCTTTTGTGCAGTTTTCTTGCCGATTCCAGGAATTTTCTCAAGGCGCGCCAAATCGCCTTCATCAAGCACAGACGCAAGCCCAGAAGCTGTTATATTAGAAAGAATCTTCAGCGCGGCCTTTGGCCCGACGCCTTCAACCTTCATCAAATCAAAGAAAGTGTCGCGCTCACCCTCTGAAGCAAAGCCGTAAAGGTTCATGCCGTCTTCTTTATGCTGAAGCCACGTGTACACACGTGCCTTTTCGCCGACATGCGGCAAAGAATCAAGCGAAGAATCGCTTATAGAAAAGCACCATTCCACGATGCCGGTTTCTTCGCTGCCGGTCTCTAACATGAGCATTTGAGGCTTTTTGGCACTCACCGTGCCGTAAATGCTGTTGAACATGCAAAAAGTATACCCGAAGCTACGGTGTTTCGCAACAGCTTAACTCTTTTCACAACAG
>CADBUT010000463.1 GCA_902797925.1 uncultured Spirochaetaceae bacterium | reverse complement strand
GCTTGCAGTTGCTTTATGTACGTCTACGCCCTCGTTAAAAGCTTTCTGCAGGTTCTTGTCGCCGGAAAGATGTGCAAGAAGCACAAGTTCAATCTGTGAGTAGTCAGCCGAAACAAGCACTTTGCCCGGCTCGGCAGTAAATGCGCTTCTTATGCGTCTGCCTGCTTCTTCCCTTACAGGAATGTTCTGCAAGTTCGGGTCTTTGCTTGAAAGGCGGCCTGTCGCTGTGCCTGTCTGCATAAAGCTCGTGTGAATGCGCCCGTTTTTGTCTGCAAGCGAAGGCAGCGTATCTACATAAGTTGAAAGCAGTTTTGTAAGGCTTCTGTATTCGAGAATCTTCTTCGGTACAGGATCAAGCTGCGCGAGTTCCTCTAAAACTGAAGTGTCCGTTGAGTAGCCGGTTTTTGTCTTTTTTGCAGCGGGAAGCTTCCGCTCTTCAAACAAGACCTGCTGAAGCTGTTTTGTCGAAGAAATGTTGAAATCGTGCCCTACAATGTCAAAGATTTCAGTCTGAGTCTTTTCAATGTCTGCTACAAGCTCAATGCGGTAATCTGCAAGTTTCTGCGAATCAACGTGAATACCCTCGATTTCCATTTCGGCGAGAATGGGCAGAACCGGCATTTCGATTGACCAGAAAAGATCAGAAAGGTCTGTTTTTTTGAGCTCCGGCTCAAGTTTCTGCCAGAGTTTCAGCGTCAAATCAGCGTCTTCTGCGGCGTAGGGGACTGCGTCTTTTAGTGGAACATCGGCAAAAGTCTTGCCTTTTGCAATTTCGGCTTTCGGCACTAAAGACTCAAAACTGATTGTCTCCAAGTTCAGAATAGCCTTCGAGAGCGATTCAAGCGAAAATGAGTTGTATTCCGGGTTAAGAAGCCACGCCGCAATCATTGTGTCTGCAAAACGGCATTTCGGCTTTGCAAGGCCGTTTGAGCGCAAAACCTGATAGTCGAATTTGCCGTTGTGGGTTATCACTGTCATCTGCTTGTCTGAAAAAATTGCGGCCAGCTCTTTGAGCGCGGAAGCCTTTTCGATATATTGCGGTGCTTCAAATGTGCCGCGCTCTGCGCTTGTGAACGGCACATAAAAAGATTTGCCGGTTTTGCAGCATAGCGAAAAACCGACCATATTCGCTTGATGCGGGTTAAGGCTGTCTGTTTCAAGGTCAAAGGCACAGAACGAATTCTGCTTGATTTCTTCTATAATAGTGCGAAGCTCTTCAATTGAATGAACCGGCGTGTAGTCGCCGGTGTTCTGCACAAGCTGAGCTTGCGGTGCTTCATCTTGCAATGCAAAGTCTGAAAGGGCGGGGGCAGCTGCATCTACGCCGTCTGCAACAATGCCGGTTGCGCCAGCTTCTATGGCATCTGCTGCATAGCTTTTGGCAACGGCATAAGCGCCTGCGTGCTCAAGAATCTGCGCCGCGCTTTTATAGTCCGGCGAAATCAGCTTCAATTCGTCGATTGAAGCGCACACCGGAACATCGTAGCACAGCTCCACAAGCTTCTGAGAGAAATAAGCAGATTCCTTGCCTTCTATAAGCTTTTTCTGCGTTGCGCCTTTTATGCTGTCAATGTTCGCGTAAATGCCGTCAAGCGTCTTGTAGTCAGCAAGAAGCTTCTGCGCCGTCTTTTCGCCTATGCCTTTTACGCCTGGAATGTTGTCAGCTGTGTCGCCGATGAGCGAAAGCATGTCGCGCATCTGTTCAGGCTTTACGCCCCATTCGGCTTCTACGCCCTGCTTGTCGATTAAAATCCAGCCGCCGCCTGCTTTGTCCGGCTTAAGCATGAGCGTTGTGTCTGTTACTAGCTGCATCAAGTCTTTGTCGCCCGAAAGAATCCGGCATTGTCTGCCGCCTTTTTCACATCCTGTGGCAAGCGTCGCTATTACGTCGTCTGCTTCAAAACCGTCGCAGCGCAAAATCGGCACGCCCAGCGCCGTTAGTATTTCTTCGATTACCGGAATTTGCGCATGAAGGTCTTCAGGCGTTTTCTGGCGGGTGGCTTTGTACTGGTCAAAAAGTTCGTGCCTGAATGTCGGTGTCCGCGAATCCATTGCGGCGAGAATATACTGC
>CADBUT010000462.1 GCA_902797925.1 uncultured Spirochaetaceae bacterium | reverse complement strand
CGGCTGAAACAGCACATGATTCGCCAAATTCTTGCAGTTGCTGTCAAGCAGGCAGTATTCGCCACGGCGCGGCACAGTCTTAAAAGCTCTTGCACTGGCAATTTCGTTTATCTTATCAGCATAAAGCCCTGCCGCATTCACGACAAACCGCGCCTTGATGCTGCCTTTTGCGGTGCTCACCTTGAAAAGCTCTTTGCCTGAATCATCTGCAAGTTTTGATATTGCGCGCACCTGGCTGTTAAGATAAAGCTTTGCACCGTTCTGCACGGCGTTTTCAGCAAAAGCCCAAGTCGCCTGATAAGGGCTTATTATTCCGGCTGTCGGCGCAAAAAGCGCGGCACAAGCTTCTTCTGAAATTTCAGGCTCAAGCTTGTTAAGCTCGTCTTTTTCGATTATGCGCAGCTCTTTTACGCCGTTGGTCTTGCCCCTTGCAAGCAGCTTTTCAAGATGCGCCCTGTCATCATCGCTAAAAGCAATAACGAGAGAGCCAATCTGGTTAAAATCGAAATGCAGCTTCTTTGCAAGCTCCGGGTACATTTCTGCGCCTTTCACATTGAGCTTTGCCATCAATGTGCCAGGTTCAGGGTCATAGCCCGCGTGGATTATGCCGGAATTAGCTTTTGAAGTTCCGCAAGAAACGTCGCTCTCTTTTTCGAGAATGCAAACATTCAGCTTATACTTGCTTAATTCGCGTGCAATGCACGAACCTACAATGCCTGCACCGATAATTGCAACATCAAAAATCATTGTTTTGCCTCTTCCCAATCAAGAGCACGCGAAACAGCCTTCTTCCAGCCGAGACAGCATTGCTCACGTTTTTCGTCTGACATTGAAGGCTCAAAAATTTTCTGCGCTTTCCAGCAAGCTTTAAGCTCATCTGTATTTTTCCAGAAACCTACGGCAAGACCCGCCAAAAAAGCCGCGCCCAATGCGGTTGTTTCAACATTCTGCGGCCTTATCACCGAAGTTTTGAGCAAATCTGCCTGAAACTGCATCATCACGTCGCTGACGCAAGCACCGCCGTCAACTTTGAGAGATTCAAGCGGCTTGCCCAAGTCTTTTATCATGCAGTCGATTACGTCCTTAACCTGAAAGGCGATGCCTTCAAGGGCGGCGCGGCAGATATGCGCCTTTTTTACGCCGCGCGTAAGCCCAATTAACGTGCCGCGTGCGTACATATCCCAATAAGGCGAAGCAAGACCGGTAAAAGCCGGCACAAGATACGCGCCGTTCGCATCAGGTACAGATTCAGCAAGCATGTCACATTCGTGCGCAGTTGAAATAAGCTCAACCTCGTCGCGAAGCCACTTTATTACGGCGCCGCCCATAAAGACGCTGCCTTCAAGCGCATAAGTAACTTTTCCGTTAAGACCGAGCGCAACTGTCGTAAGCAGATTATGCTTTGAAAGCACCGGCTTCGTTCCTGTGTTGAGCAGAAGAAAGCAGCCTGTGCCGTAAGTATTTTTTGCAGAGCCTTCATCAAAGCAGCTCTGCCCAAAAAGAGCAGACTGCTGGTCGCCGATGGCAGAAGCAACCGGCACTTCAAAGCCGCACACGGCTTTTGACGTTGTACAATAAACCTCGCTTGAATCTTTTACTTCAGGCAAGATGCAGCGCGGAATGTTCAAAAGCTTTAAGATTTCATCATCCCATTCGAGCGTATGAATGTTAAAAAGCATCGTCCGGCTTGCGTTCGTAACGTCTGTAACATGAGCCTTTCCGCCGGAAAGCTTCCATATAAGCCATGTATCGATTGTGCCTGCTAGAATTTCGCCGTTCTCTGCGCGCTGGCGCAAGCCGTCAACGTTTTCCAAAAGCCATGCAATTTTTGTCGCTGAAAAATATGCGTCTATAATCAGGCCGGTCTTGTCTCTGAAAAAATCTGTTTTCTGTTCCGCAATAAGCTTGTCGCAGATTGCGCTTGTGCGGCGGCACTGCCACACTATTGCATGATACACAGGCTTGCCGCTGGATTTTTCCCAGAGCACCACGCTTTCGCGCTGGTTTGTTATGCCAAGAGCCGCAATTCGTTCTGCAAGCTCTGCTTCCGTACATTTGTTGTCTTGCGCGGCAAGCCCGATTATTTCCTTTAGAACATCAAGCTGGCTGTCAAAAAGTTCTTCGGCATCATGCTCAACCCAGCCGGGTTTCGGATAATACTGCGTAAATTCACGGTTTCTTGAAAAAAGCGGCTGCGCCTTTTTATTGTAGATGATTGCCCTTGAAGAAGTCGTTCCCTGGTCAAGCGCAATGATAAAATCTTTTTGCATTATTTCCTCCATAAAACATGATGCTTAAACATTCTCTAAGTATATCATGAATTTTGAAGGCAAGAGAAAAATTCTATTGAAATTGAAAATAAAAAAGCCGCCTAGAAATAAAGTCATGCTGAACTTGGTTCAGCATCTGCTATACGCAGCATACAGATTCCGAAACAAGTTCGGAATGACAGTATGACATAAACTTCTTAGGCAGCCTCTTAGTAAAAGCTTATTTGCCGAACACAAGATCGACGACTTCTTCCATTCTTGAAACAGGATGGAACGTAAGCCCTTTCCTTACGTGTTCAGGAATATCGTCAAGATCACGTACATTCTGCTTTGGAATGATGATGTGCTTAATCTTGTTGCGCTTTGCCGCGACAGTCTTTTCTTTTAAGCCGCCAATCGGAAGCACCTGGCCTGTCAGTGACAATTCGCCGGTCATCGCAAGATTCGGCTTGATTGTCTTGTTGCGGATAAGCGAAAGCAAGGTTGTCGCCATCGTTATACCGGCAGAAGGGCCGTCTTTCGGCGTTGCACCTTCCGGAATGTGCAGATGAACTGTGTTCCGGTCAAACCAGTCAGCCGTGCACCAGTTCTTTTCAATTGCATAGCGGCGCGACCAGCTCAAAGCAATTTCAGCAGATTCTTTCATTACGTCG
>CADBUT010000461.1 GCA_902797925.1 uncultured Spirochaetaceae bacterium | reverse complement strand
CTTGTGGTTTATAAATCAAAGGGCGTCTACACCGACGAAGTGCAGTCAATATATTCATCAGAAAAACAGGAAACATTATAAAAATGATAAAAGCAGTAATTTTTGACATGGACGGCGTTATTATAGATTCAGAATCTGTCTGCGACAAAACTTGGCAGGCGGCGCTTGCCGAAGACGGTTTTTCAGATGATAAAGACGCCATAAACAAATGCCGCGGCACAAATTATGCTGATACATGCGAAATTCTCCGCGAACTTTACGGCGATGATTTTCCGGCTGAAAAATTCATGGCGCGCGCTTCAGAGCTTTTTCATCAAATTGAAAATACGCAGGGCATTCCGCTTATGCCGTTTGCAAAAGAAACAATCGAATATCTTGCGCCGAAATATACGCTCGCGCTCGCTTCTTCTACAAAAGAAGCTTCTGTGCGCCGTCTGCTCAAAGACACAGGTGTGCTCGGCTATTTTAAGACGCTGACTTGCGGCGATATGGTTTCGCACAGCAAGCCAGACCCTGAAATTTACAGGCTTGCGTGCGCTTCAATCGGCATTAAGCCGGAAGAATGTGCCGCAATTGAAGACAGCCCGAACGGCATAAAAAGTGCGTATGCGGCTGGGCTAAAGACGGTAATGGTGCCTGACAAGATTGCACCGACAGAAGAAATTGAAAAGCTTTGCTGGAAAATCTGCGCCAACCTAAAGGAGCTTGAAAATGTTCTTTGACACGCACAACAAAATCCGCAAAATTCACGGCTTATATATGAAGAAAATCGCAGCAATTCTTTGCTTTTCAGTTTTAGCGGTGTCTGCATTTGCACAAAAGAAAACGTACATCGACAAAGAGAAGGGCTACAACGTAATAGCAGAAGTGAGCTATGTCGGCGCAAATTTACCCGAAGACGGCATAAGCGAATGCCGCACTACGCTTTATAACTGGAACATGGAAACAGGCGTTTCGTCAAAGCAGGTGAAGCGCATTACGCGCGAAGTTGACTGGGGCATGAAGCGCGCTCTGGCAGACGCTAAAGCCGGCAACGGCCAGACTTTTGTTGTGCGCATAACGCCTGTGCCCGCTGATGAAAGGGCAACAATCTATTATGTTACTGCGCTTATAACCGTAAACGACAGCAAATATGAATTCTGGGATGTCTACGAGACTGTGATGAACCTTGACGGAACGCCTGCCGTGGCACAGAAACCTGAAAATCAGAAGCCGGCTGGCAAACAAGCCGCGAATAGCCAGCCCGCCGGACAGCAGCCTGATTCGGGCGTTTATTTCGACCAAAAGACCGGCTACAAAGGCCGCGCGACTGCGACAAAAGCCGGTGCAAATCTTTCTAAAGAAGCTGTCGCTAAATTAAAGGCTGAAATGCTCAGCTTTTCAAAAAAAGACGGTTCAGAACCGGTTGAAGTTCAGCGCTTTACCAAAGAAGAAAGCTGGCTTTTGCAGCAGGCGCTCAAAAAGCACAAGCTTGCCGTCGGTGATACTTTCATTGCTACGGTTATTCCCGAACCAAAGCAAGGCGCTTCCGGCTTTTATTCTCTTGTGGTGGTTCTGACAATAGCAAAAACAGACCCGCAGAAAAAAAGCTGCTCATATAGTTTCACCGCTTATAAGACACTGCAATAACGGGTTTGCGTTGGGCTTTATCTTAAAAAAAGCTTAATCGGCAAACCCTGCAAGTTTTGCCGTGCGGCAAAACTTGAAAGCTTGTGTGTTTCCGCCCTTTTTGCAGATTTATCTGGCAGTGTTGCAAAAGCTATTGAGGAAGGTTTAATCGGCAAACCCTGCAAGTTTTGCCATGCGGCAAAACTTGAAAGCTGGTGTGTTTTGCACCAATTTTCAGAACCAACAAATACACTTTGCTTTACTTCATTATTTATCCTATAATAAAATAGAGTACATCAAAATTACTACAATAAAAAAAGGAGGAATAACACATGTATAAGCTTGTAAGATATATAATATTAATAATACTCTCCATTGTTTTTATTCTTTTTTCATTATTTGATTCTAAAAAAATTAAAGATAACCCTAAGAAACAAAAAGAAAATAAATTAATATTATTTATTGGCATAGGATTATTAATATCAACAATAATGGCTTTATTGTTATATTTATTTGGGTAATTTATTTATAAAATGTAAGTTCAATCAATCTTTTGGTTAACGCTTAAAAGTGGCGCAAATGCTGCGGAACGGCACAGTGCGCCACTTTTTGTTGATTAATCTGGCAGTGTTGCAAAAGCTATTGCGCAAGCTGGTTGTCTGCCTCTTCTGGCCAGAAGAGCGCGTCTAGCGTTACGCCGAGCGCCTTGCAGATAGCTATGCACAAATTTATAGAAGGATTGTAGTCGCCTTTTTCGATTGCATTGATTGTCTGGCGGCTTACGTTCACGGCTTTTGCAAGGTCGTCCTGCGACATGTCTTTAAGGGCACGCGCCGCTTTCAGTTTCAGATTCTTCATCAGTCATCCCCGTCTTTTTTGGAGCACCTCTTGCAATAGATTTGCTTTATCAGTGCATTGACAATCATTATTAGGCCTGCAAACACTATAAAAAGCAGGCGGCAGTTGCCGTTCAGTTTTCCGTCTGTAAAAATATTGTCAAAATGCCTTATATAGTCTGCAACAACCCAGATGACGCATGCAAACCAAAAGATGCCTGTTATAATTAGCATCACTTCTTTTTTGGCTTTTGCGTCAGCTGTCTCCCCGTTCAAAACCGGATCCACAGCATTTTTCCATGTGTTTATGCATATAAATGCAGTATAGCTCAACAAGATGCCCAAAAAGAACATCGTTGCTGTGTCGCAGAATAAAATGCCGTTCTCAGCAAGCAGCATTCCAAGCAAAGACCAGACAATCAAAATAAAGAAGCTTATTCTAAAAGAGAGCAGTCTTATCTG
>CADBUT010000460.1 GCA_902797925.1 uncultured Spirochaetaceae bacterium | reverse complement strand
GCTTTTAAGACTGTGCCGCGCCGTGGCGAATACTGCCTGCTTGACAGCAACTGCAAGAATTTGGCGAATCATGTGCTGTTTCAGCCGCCGTCAAAGCTTGGCAAGGGCGTGCTTGTAACGCCGACTGTAGACGGCAACATTCTGGTCGGGCCAAGCGCAGATTCAGTAAAAGCTGTTGATGAAACTGCCACGACGCAGGAAGGGCAGCAGCTTGTCTTTGACACAGCCTGCCGCACAATTCCGCGTTTGCCGAGGCGGAACATCATCAATTCGTTTGCAGGTGTGCGCGCTTTGGCGTTTGTCAGTTCAGATGAAGCTGAAAAAGAGCTTGTGCCTGTGAATGATTTTATAATAGAAGAAGATGCAAAAATCAAAGGCTTTGTCACTGTGGGCGGCATCGCTTCGCCGGGGCTGACGGCCGCGCCCGCAATTGCGCTTTATGTTTGCGGGCTGCTTGAAAATGCGGGCTTGAAGCTGATACCGAACCAAGATTTTGTGCCGGTGAGAAAGGGCATTGAAAGCTTTGCGCGCGCCTCTGCTGCCAGAAAAGCCGAGCTTATAGAAGAAAACCCGCTTTACGGGCGCATTATCTGCCGCTGCGAAATGATAACGGAAGCCGAAATCGTGCAGGCAGTTCATTCTGCCGTTGGTGCGTCTGACCTAGACGGCGTAAAGCGCCGCACAAGAAGCGGAATGGGGCGCTGTCAGGGCGGTTTCTGCTCGCCGCGCGTTACAGAAATCATCAGCCGCGAGCTGAAAATTCCTATGATGGAAGTGACCAAAAAGGGCGGCTGCTCTTATGTGCTTTACGGCAAGACGCGCATAACAGACGAGGTTCATCATGAATGAGAAAAGACTTAATTCAGAAGAAAAATCAGTTTCGCTTGAATATGAAATCGTAATTGTGGGCGGCGGCCCGGCAGGTCTTGCGGCGGCGGTTGAAGCGCGCAAGAACGGCGTAGAAAAGCTGCTTATCTTAGAGCGCGACACACGCCTCGGCGGAATCTTGCTGCAGTGCATACACAACGGTTTCGGGCTGCACCATTTTGGCGAAGAGCTTACAGGCACAGAATATGCCGCGCGCTTTGTTGCTGAGGTGCATGAGCTTAATATCGAATACAAGACAGACACGACCGTGCTTTCAATCGAAAAGCTGGAAGACGGCGGCAAGCTTGTTACAGCGATAAACACAAAAGACGGGCTGCTTTTCATAAAGACAAAGGCGCTTGTGCTTTCAATGGGCTGCCGCGAACGCACGCGCGGTGCGCTCGTAATTCCGGGTGAAAGGCCGGCCGGCATTTTTACGGCTGGTGCAGCTCAGCGTTTCGTCAACATTGAAGGCTACTTGCCCGGCAAAAAGGTCGTGATTCTCGGTTCGGGCGACATCGGCTTGATTATGGCGCGGCGGCTTACGCTTGAAGGTGCGGAAGTAAAGCTCATCTGCGAAGTTATGCCGTTTTCGGCAGGTCTTGCCCGGAATATGGTTCAGTGTGTCGAGAACTTCAACATTCCTGTAAAATTTTCTCATACTGTTACGAAGATTCACGGAAAAGAGCGGCTTGAAGGCGTTACAATAGCTGAAGTTGACAGCAACAGAAAGCCGAAACCCGGCACAGAAACTTATGTTGAATGTGATACGCTGCTTCTTTCGGTCGGGCTTATTCCAGAAAACGAACTTTCGACAGCTTGCGGAATTGCCATTGATGCCGCAACTTCTGGGCCGGTGGTAAACGAAACGATGGAAACTTCTGTTGACGGCATTTTCGCCTGCGGCAACACCGTTCATGTTCATGATTTGGTCGATTTTGTCACGGCGGAAAGCCTTCGCGCCGGTGCGCAGGCTGCATCTTATGTAAAGCGCACGGAACATGAGAAGCGGCTTCGAATTCCTGTGCGTGGCGCAAACCGCGTGCGCTACACCGTGCCGCAGTACATTGATTCGCTTGACCACGAGAAAGCTTCGATTATGTTCCGCGTAACAGATGTGTACCGCGATGTGCAGATTGTCGTTTCCAGCGGAACTGAGCGGATTTGCTCTGCGCGGCGGCGGATTGTGCGGCCTGGCGAAATGCAGGTGATTGAGCTTGATAAGGCAAAGCTTGCATTGCTTAAAGATTCTGTTACTGTTTCGATTGAACTGCCGGAGGAGGATATAGACTGATGAAGAAATATCTTACATGCATCATCTGCCCGATGGGGTGCAGCCTTGAAATAGCAGGCGAGCAGAAAGAAGACTTGTTTGAAGTGTCTTCCGTAACTGGCAACAACTGCCGCCGCGGCGAAGAATACGCCAAAAAAGAGCTGACTTTTCCGACACGCACATTGACAACCACAATAGCTGTAACAGGCTCAAGCTTGAAACTTGTGCCCGTAAAGACAGCCGGTGAAATTCCGAAAGACATGCTGCTTAAGGCAATGGAAGTTATTCGCCGCGCCAAGTGCAAAGCGCCCGTAAAATGCGGCGACGTGCTATTGTATGATTTGCTCGGCACCGGTGTAAAGGTTGTCGCCTGCGCCGATGCACCAGCTTTGTAGAGTGGCTATAAAAATGGGCTGTCTAAAAAGTTCAAGACCGTCATCCCGAACTAAGTTCTGCATGACAATACTTTTTAGACGTTCCCTATAGATTCTGTAAAAAAAAGCTCCGGCAATTGATCTGCCGGAGTTTTTCGTTTTCAGTGCTTTTTTATTTTTTGAACGTAACTGTTCCGATTGTGAATACGCCCTTAACTGAATCAAGCTGAAGCGTAAGCACTTCGCGCTTCTGGTTTTCGCGCCCGAAGTTTGTAAAGACTTCCGCCTGAACGATTACCGGCTGAAGCATTTTCTGGCTTGAAGTGCCGTAATAGTTCGCTTCAATCTTATAAGTTCCTTCCGGCGCTTCTTTTATGCAGAATTCTTCAGGACCATAGCCTTGCGTAAAGTCGCGCGACAGATGACCGCCGTTTGCAGTTACCTTGTTCTGGTAGAAGCACTTTTCGCCGTCAGGGTCTGTTACCCACAAGTCTATGTCGCAGTTGTCTGTGTTCCATGTAAGCACAACTCTTACGTCAACCGGGAAATTCTCCATAAGCTTTTTGTCAATGTTTGAAGTGTCAAGCTTTGACTTTTTGCCGCTAAGCGCAATTATGCTGTTCATGTCGTTGAGCGCAATCTGCTGAATCTCTTCAAAGCGGCTGTCCCAAGCTTTAGAAGACATGTACCAGAGCGTGTCTACAGCCTGCTGGTCTTCGCCGTTATAGTGATAAGCCATTGCCAAATCTCTGTAGAACTGCGGAATTTCGCTTCTGATTTTGGTGAGCTTTTTGTAAACCCAAATTGCATTTGCGTAATCTTTGCGCTCAACAAGCTTGTTGCCTAATGCTCTCAATATGTCTGAATTTTCAATTTCCATTTCAGCAAGGTTAGAAAGAATGCGGTAAGCCTCATCTTTAAGACCTTCATCAAAGAAATAGTCTGAAACTTCCATAAAGAAAGCTGGAGAAGATTTGTACTCAGCCTTTAGCTCAAGATAAACAGAATACATGCGCTCAAGCGAAGTTTTCTTAAGCTTCTTGAGATAGTCGTTGTCTGGCGACCAAGACTGAAGCTCAATCTTTGAAGAAGCTGTGTTTCTAGCCCGACCATCCGCAGTCTTGCTTGCATCTGCTGTGGCAGTTTCCATCAGCATCATGCTTTCGTCAGCCATGTCGCTGTAAACTTGCGCATTCGCTGCCATCGGTGCGGTTGCTGCTCTCATTGTGCGCGGCGCTGCATCCATCGTGACGCTTACATCTGCCATAACTTCTGCTTCGCTATAAACAGGAGGGT
>CADBUT010000459.1 GCA_902797925.1 uncultured Spirochaetaceae bacterium | reverse complement strand
TTCCGAAACCGATTGAAAGGTTCTTGATTGCGCCGCCAAAGCCCGCCATTGCATGGCCTTTGAAATGCGAAATTACAAGATATGAATCGTAGTTCTTGAAGTGGCTTCCCACATAGTCACCTTTTGTAAGCCGCTTGGCATCCGGCACAGGAATCAGCATTGAACCGTCTTCGTCTAAAAGGTCAAACGTCGCAATTTCCAAAAATCCGTGGTCTTTTACAACCTGCTTATGCATTGCATTTGAAGCACGGCTGCCGCCGTAAGCTGTGTTACATTCCACGATTGTACCGTCAACAGCTTTTACGGTGTCGCGCAAAAGCGCCGGCCTAAGATAATTTGATGCAGGCGGTTCGCCTGTACTGATTTTTACGCCGGTTTTTCCTTCCGCAGTCCAACCGAGCGCATTGTAAAGCTTGAGCATTCCTTCAGAAGAAATGTCTCTAGTGAAATAAACGATTGGTGCAGAACTATCGTCTGTTTCATGCGTCTTATATGATGCAGCATTTTTATTCTCTTTTGCAGCAACACACGAAATCAGCACTGCAGCAATCACTAAAAACGAAATAATCTTTTTCATCGGTAAGCACCTCTTTCAGTATTGTATCATACATTCCAAAAGTTTTGAATCTTGCAGATTGCAAGAACTGAACGAGAAAGCGTTGGTTGGGGCGGATGATTAGCGTGCGGTTTCTATAAGATAGTCGTCAGCAATGAATTCTGCACTCTCTGCCCACAACCCAGATTCAATGTTGTGCAAATTTTTGTATGTTCGCGAATCATAAAATTTTCCCAGCATTTTATCAAACGGCATGTTCATATTTTCTGAAAGAATGCGGACAACTTGTTCTATTTTCATAATAATATCAATGGTTATATCTTGATTATTGAATTTATAGTAAGTCATATTCTAAAGCTCCACATCTTTTATGAACTTTAAGCATTCCAAAGCCTTTTCTGTATGAAAAGATAATTGATCATTTGCTTTAAAAAAGCGAAGCTGCTCCAAAGCCATTTCTGTTGTATAAATGCCTGAAACATATAAAGCAATTGTTCTCATTGTATTGTCATTTGCAACTGCACCCTGCACAACATCATAATTATGAACAAGACCATCTTGCATACGGTTTGTTCTTATAAATTCAAGCCACTCTTTGTTCATTGACGGAAAGACGAGCATATTCAAATCTTGAGCCGGTGTAAAGACATATTCTTTTACAAAAATTCCATCTCCGCCATATCTGATATGCATATTCTTTGCCCATTGAACAGCCTGTTCATACACTGTTGTTGTATAGAAACCTGTTCCAAAATCTCGTTTTGCGCGAGATTTAGACAAATCAATTTTAGAAAAAATGCAGTTTGTTCCATGGTATAAGGTAATATGTTCCATAAATCAGCTCCGCTTCATAACATCTTCTACAAAAGAAACAGTTTCTTCAAGCGGTTGAGTATGAAGAGCGGGATATTGCTCGCGGACTAGCGAAAGGAGATTTCTTTTAGCAAGTATTTGATAAGCATCTTTTTCTTGCAGATTATGATTATGTGCATAACCTTCAACAGCCGCCACGACCAACAGATTCGTATCGATTTTATCCTGCATTTTATCGCTCATTTCAGAAACCTCTTTCAGTATTGTATCATACATTCCAAAAGTTTTGAATCTTGCAGATTGCAAGAACTGGACGGAAAGTGTTGGTTGGGGCGGATGGGGCTTAGGCTAATCTTTGTTTTTGACAACTATCAACATGCATTTTGAATAAGTCAACTATTATACTCCTCTTCAAAATCCGCCGCTTCTTGAGAATCGACACCATTGTTTGTTGCATACTCATATATATTATCTTTGCTAAACAAATCAATGTTTTTATATTCCTGCATAAACTCCTGTAAAATCATATCCGCATATTTTGATGGAATGAACACATATTCCAAATCACTTGCTGAATACATCTGCTTTGCGTATTGAACCTTTGCCTGGGTGCTTGCTTTGTCGATTAAGTTTTCACCCTTGATTTCTACAATGTAGAATTTTCCATCGTTAAGCTCAATCAAAAAATCTGGATAATACGAACGTAGAGTATGAAGCTCTGGGTCAATATAGTGAACATAGAAATCACTTTGTCCGTTTGTGAGCATTCCAGTAAACCAAATATGTTTGATTTCTGAGTTGTTAAAAAGATTGCGTACAAAGAAATTCTTCTCTGAACTTGAATCAAAACCATAGCCAGAAAGGTTAAAACTTACACCAGCATGAGCTTCATTCTGGGAATTCTGACTATATTCACAAAATTTTGGTGCTGTTTCTTCTATATATAAGTCATCATCAAAATTGAGATTATAGCATCCATCTGTTCCGTCTGGATTTTTCGGTGGGTCTTTTGTGAGCAACTTGATAATTTCTTTTTTCTCACCTTTTTCATAAGTGATTTTATAAATCTGCTTGAAAAGTTCTGGCACAACCCAATCGTAAAGAATTGCATTTGAATAATTTACTTTTTCAAGAATTGCATCAATTCCATCTGTGCAGTGATCGAGCAAATCCCGAATTTGAATAGGCGACCAGCGACATACTTTATTTTTTCTCTCTGCATCCATTTCATGCTGAGTAAGATAAAGTGAAAGTTCTGCAACAAGTGAATATTCTGTGAATGTGCGTTCGTCTGTACTTTCTACATCACTACGGATTGAAGCAGAATCAATGTTCGCAAGTGAATGAGTGCTTTTTGTGCGACGGTATTTTTCAAAATCAAAACCGCTGCCGTTTCCAAAGAGCGTAAAATCACCTGGCTTTAGTTCTGTGATTTTGTATTCATAA
>CADBUT010000458.1 GCA_902797925.1 uncultured Spirochaetaceae bacterium | reverse complement strand
TCTCCTCAATTAGTAAAATCTACTTTTATATCAAAATTTTTTGATGGGCTTGTTCAAAGTCATAATGTCAAGCATAATCTTCATGGATATGATGGATTTTATAAAGCTAATATAGAATATGTCGTTTACAACTTGTTAAATAATTTAATAAACGTACAGTTATCAGAATATTCTACTGCTTGGGAGCAAGAGTTTTATAAAAAAAGCTTTGATTTTCTTAATAGTTTTATTGAATTATATAAGAGCATTGAAATGTAGTATATATTAAGAATAATAGCGTTATCTAAATATATGTGATAGAATAAAAATAACAAAAATATGACCAATTTTGATTTCTTGCTTGCATATAATGCATTCTCTGTTTTCTCCGCTTTGGCCAATGAAGCCGAAAAGCAATATAACTATTGGAGGTTGCGATGTATATAAAAGATGGAATTTGTTATGCTGGTGAATTAGTTCCTGAAATTGAAGTTGCCTCTATAAAAATCCTTGATGATGGAATGATGCTGGTTGATTTTTCAACTGGTGAAACACGCCTTTTTGATGTTACAACTCTGCTAGATAAAGGGCCAGCTTTTGCGCCTCTAGCATCTGAAGAAAACCGTAAAACCGCAAAAGTAACTCATGGTTTTGTTTCATGGATGGACGGCAGTATTGATATTGCACCAGAAACTTTATATTCGGAAAGTTATAAATATACAAAAGAAGTTTATGCGTAGGAGCACAAAATGCCAGAATTAAGCCGATTTGAGGGAATGACAATTTATATGCTCTTTCGTGATAATAAGGAACACAACAAACCGCATGTTCATGTATATTATGGTGAATATAAAGCTGCAATCGGAATAGACGGAGAATTACTAGCCGGAAAGCTTCCGGCAAGGCAATTGAAAATGATAACTGGTTGGCTTGCATTTCATGAAGAAGAAGCATATGCCGCTTGGAATCTTGCAGTCAGTGGTGAACATTTCGAAAAAATTTCTCCTTTGAGATAGAATAATATGACCAATTTTGATTTCTTGCTTGCATATAATGGATTCTCTGCTTTCTCCGCTTTGGCAAATGAGGCCGAAAAGCAATATAACAAATCTACAATGTTCAGCGGCATTTCTGCACGTAAATGCGTGGAGCAGGCTGTAAAATGGATGTACAGCATAGATGATGAACTTTCCATGCCTTATGATGACAGCATTCAAGTGCTTGTGCATGACAGAATCTTTGTCCGCATAGTTCCGGGGCATATCCAGAAAGATATTCAGATTGTAATCAAAGTTGGAAATCAGGCGGTGCACTCCGCTACAGAAATTGATAAAGCCCGTTCTCTTTTAGCGTTAAAAGCCCTGTTCAACTTTATGAACTGGCTTTGCTTTACTTATGGCGATAATTACCAGACGCGCAAGTTTGACGAAAATCTTATTCCAAAGCATAAGGCAACAATCGTTGTTAAAAAGAATCAGGCAGAAATAGATAAATACCGTGATGAGCTTGACGAAAAAGAGCAGTCAATTGCGGAACTTAAAAAACAGCTTGCAGAGCTGCAGAAAGCTATAGCCATAAACAAAGAAAAGCCCAAAGATGACAGCAAAATCAATTATGAAACTATTGATGAAAAGACTACTCGCAAGCTATTTATCGATGATGATTTAAGGCGGCTTGGCTGGAAGTTCGATGATGTCATGGTTCGGGAAGAATACCCTGTTCATGACATGGGTAATAAAAAGGCTAACGGCTTTGTTGATTATGTTCTTTTTGGGAAAGACCATAAACCGCTTGCTGTTGTAGAAGCCAAAAAGACAAGCAAAGACCCAAACATCGGCAAGCAGCAGGCTAAAGATTATGCAGATTGCCTTGAGCGTGAATTCGGGCGCAGACCTTTTATTTTCTATACCAACGGTTTTGAGTGCAATTTCTGGGATGACACACAGGCAACCCCTCGCCGTGTAAGCATGATTTTCAGTCAGCAAGATTTGCAGAAGCTTATTGACCGCAGAAATCTTAAAAAAGATTTGAACGAGATTCAGATTAATCGTGATATTACAGGGCGTGACTATCAGCTTGCTGCGATTAAGTCTGTTGTAAAGTCAGCAAAAGAAGGTTTCAGAAAGTTCCTTTTGGTAATGGCAACAGGAACAGGAAAGACAAGAACCGTAATCAGCCTTACAGATGTTTTTGCCCGTGCAAACTATGCTACGAACATCCTCTTTTTGACAGACAGAATTCAGCTTGTTACTCAGGCTTATTCAAATTACAAGGAACATCTTAAGTCGATGTCGCTTTGCAATATGCTTGATGCAAAGGCACGTCAGACTGATAAAAATGCAAGAATCGTATTCAGCACATATCCGACGATTCTTAACGCTATTGATACAGACAAAACCGAAGACGGCGAGCGGCTTTATACTCCGGCTCATTTCGATTTAATTATCATTGACGAGGCGCACCGCTCTATTTTTAAGAAATATCGTGCAATCTTTGAATATTTTGATGCTTACCTTGTCGGGCTTACTGCAACACCGCGTGAAGAAGTTGAAAAGAGTTCTTATGATTTCTTTGATCTGCAGTACAGAAACCCAACTTATTATTATTCTTATGAAGAAGCTATAAAGAATGGGTATCTTGTAGATTATTTCCCTGTTGAAAATTCAACCACGTTTATTGATAAAGGCATTC
>CADBUT010000457.1 GCA_902797925.1 uncultured Spirochaetaceae bacterium | reverse complement strand
TTGTGCTTTCTTGAAAGAAGCAAAAACATGCTACCGTGTTCCGACCGATGACAACGGGCACATGAGCAGCAATTGCGTAAAAGCTTATAAGCGCATTGAAATCGAGACGCCGCATGCGCTTAACTATTTCTTGAGCAGCATAAAAACAGCGGAGCGGCTTGTTGAAATTTTCGGCAGTTTGGTTGAGCCTTACGGCGAACCAACTGACGAGACAGTGCCATATTTTTTGGCACGCATTGCGCTTGATTCAAAAGACAACAGGCTTCTGCCTGTTTGGGGCTTCAAAACATTAATAGAATTCTTAAGCACAGATGACCATCAGGAGCTTTTGTACAAATTATATGGTTTTCAATATAAAGACTTTTCTGCGCTTTTCAATAACGTGCGTCTTTTGGATGATTTTCTCGAAGAGCAGAAAGCAACTTTTACAAACAGTTTCAGCTGGAAAATAACAGCACCGATAAGAAAAATTGCTGACCTGCTAAAAAAAGGAAAAAGCAAATGAAAAAGACTGCAATTGTAACAGGCGGCACTTCGAATCAATACCCGGCAATGGCTGTTCTGGCTTTGAACATAGCTGACAAATGCCCGACTATAGCAGATGAGCTTGTCATTTTTTATGATGATATTCCGATTGAACAGCAAAAGCTTATAAACAGCATTTTTCCTACAAGGTTTATCAAATATGAATCGCCTTTTTCTCATGTTGATAATTTCAGCGAGGTAATTCAGAATTATTTCAGTCCTTTCCTCTTCTGCAAATATGAATGTTTCAGACTTCTTGAAGAATACCAGACTGTAATATGGACAGATTATGATTTTGTAATAACAGACGATATTTCAAATATAAAAATAAAAAATGGATTTGATGCTAAATTTATTTCAGATGTCATGCTCGGTGCAAAATTTAACAATAAATTATATTTTGAACCGAATTCTTTGGAAGATATTCATTCATTTGATTTATTAGGACCTGCAATATCATGCTGCATCTTTGTGTTATATGATACATTTAAGAATTTTAACGGATTCTATGATGAATGTATAAAGCTTACAGAACGGTATGCACCTGCACTGCAGCTGCCGGAAGAAGCTGTTATTTCTGTACTTTTTCAACAAAAGAATATTCAATACGAAAAATTGGACTATAATAAATACAGTACTTTACCGAAAGACATAGAAAAAAATGCTGGAATAACTTCTATTATTCATGCTGTCGGGCAGCCAAAATTTTGGAATGGTCTTTACAATGAGCAGTGGGAAAGCTATTACAAGAAATGGCTTGAAATGGGCGGTGCGAAGCACATAAACAGATATACGAAAATCGAAAAACTGTTGCTGCGCATAAAACGTAAGCTTAAAAAAATGTTCAGCAAAAAATGCTGAAATAATCGGATTTTTTATGAATGCAAAACTCAAACGGTTAAAGACAATAACGGAAGACGCTTTTTCATTTTTAGCAGCACCAAGACAAAACAGAGTGCGCTTTACAGGATATTACCCAGAATCAAAGGGATATTTTCAAGATTATTATTTTACTCCATTTTTCAGCTTTAAACAAAAGCCGGTAGTGTCAAGCGTTGCACCTTCAATCGAATTCTTTTCAGTCTGGAACTCGATAAGAAAAAAAGCGCAGTCTTCTGGCGCAAAAATCAAGGTCTTTTTTACAGGCGAATGTGTTCATTCTGACGTGTTCAAAGAATATGCTGAATTTGAAGACCATCTCTTGGACCTTGTTGATGTTTCTTTCGGTTTTGACAAAATCGATGCGGCGAACTACATAAGATATCCGCTATGGGTACTCTATCTTTTTGACAAGCCGGAATTTTCAAAAGACAAGATTAAGCACCGCATAGACGAGATAAATCAAGACTTTACACGCAAAGCTTTAAGCTTAAAAACAAAAGATTGCGCCGTAATAGCCCGCCACGACAAGAATGGCATACGCACAAGCATTTGGAATGCGGCACAAGAAGCCGGACTTATAATCTATTCTGCCGGTGCATGGAACCATAACGATGATTCACTCTGGAATGAATTTGCAAATTCAAAAAAAGATTATCTAGACCAGTTTAAATACACAATTTGCCCCGAAAATTGCGATTACGACGGCTATGTTACAGAAAAGCTGTTTCAAGCTTTGCTGTCAGGGTGCGTGCCGCTTTATTGGGGCAGTTTAAACAAGCCTGAACTTGAAGTGATAAATCAAGATGTTATACTTTTTTATGACAAATCTAAACCAGATGAGCTTATTGAACGGCTAAAAGAACTTCAGTCAAACGAGAAATTGTTTGAAAAGCTTGTCTGCCAGAATCCGCTTAAAGATTACGCCGTAGATTACATTTACGAGCTGAATCAAAAGACAAAAGAGCTTTGCACTGCAATAGCTGCTTCAAAAGGATTAATCTAATGGAAAAGAAGCCATTTCTTTCTGTCATTACAGTTTGCTACAACAATGCAGAAGGTCTTAAAAAGACATTCGATTCAATCAGAAAAATTAAAACAGATGATGTTGAATACATCGT
The DNA here is from genome assembly GCA_902797925.1 of uncultured Spirochaetaceae bacterium. Lineage (GTDB taxonomy): Bacteria > Spirochaetota > Spirochaetia > Treponematales > Treponemataceae > UBA1240. Next base: position 4,079 of record CADBUT010000457.1, on the reverse strand, counting down.
TATAGACGGTGCTTCTACAGACTCAACCCCGGAAGTTTTACGCCAGAACAACGATATAATCGATATTATAGTGTCTGAAAAAGATGACGGAATTTATAATGCAGTGAACAAAGGTATAAAACTTACACACGGTTCACTAATCGGGCTTGTTCATTCAGGCGACATTTATCTTGAATATGCATTCAATGGCCTAAAAGAGCTTCACCAAGCAAACCCAGATTCAATCCTTTACGGTGCATTGGAAGCCATAAAAAACGGTGAATTCGATTCAATTTGGGGCTTCAATTCAAAGTATCTGCCGGAAAAAATGATACCGCACCTCGCCTGCTTTGTGCCAAAGTCTGTTTACGAAAAGCACGGAACTTATGATGAATCTTTCAAGATAGCGGCTGATTACGAATGCTTTTTGCGCTTTTACCAAGCTGGTGTGTCTTTTGTCTTTACAGACACAATCGTTTGCGGTTTCAACCTTGAGGGCGTTTCGCAAAAACAGACAGAACAAACTGAAAAAGAAGTCGAAGCTATTAAGAAGATGCACGGCGTCTATAAAGCGCCAAGCGCAAAAGCAAAGCTCAAGAAGTTTTTAAAAAAGCTTTTCTAGCTTGCATAAGCCAGCTCGTCGGGGCTCTAGGCAGATAATTACATTAATCTAATCAGCATCTTTTACAGCAGAATACAATTTGTTCAGCATCTTGCTCATAGGCTTTGCAAGCAGATAAGCTGCAAACGCCGTTGCAAAAACTAATATTGTACGTACTAAAATATTAAGATAAAAACTATCAGCAAGCGCAGGGAATTTCTGAGCAAGCGGCGTATATTCATAGAAAATTACAAAAGCATGCGTAAAATATATTGGCAAAGCCGCTTTTCCGAGGAAAGTATATACTTTTTCAGCTTTTGGTGTTTCTTGCAAAGAAAACTCAAAAATTATTGTGACAGCACAAAAGAACACGTAAATATAATCAAACATGCTGTACTTTGCATAAAAAATCATTGTAAACAATAAAGCCGGAAAGAAGATCTTCAAAAAGTTTTTCAAAATTGGGCTTTTGACTTCAAAACGATAATCAGCCAAGAAAATGCCAAGCCCAATCTCCGCAAAGCCTCTGAAAAAACCGGCCGGCAAGTTAAATAGCGGTACAATCTCGTCAAATGCAATATCTGTTTTGTCATATTGATTAATCAAAAACGAAAACACCAGAACAGCCGAAACAAGCCCCCATGAACGGTATTTTGAGCTTTCGCCAAATTTGCTTTTCATAACAGTCAGCAGCCAAAACCATAAAAAACTGCTGACAATCATTGAAGAAATATACCACATTGGAAATGCTTCAAACCTATTAGGTACAATTTTCTGCAACACTGGTATGAATAACTGCACAAAAAAGATATTCGGAACAGAGCTTACTAAATTTATAAAGAACGTCCAGCAAGAGTTTAACAAGCCTTTTACACTTAGCATTTTTGGAAAAGCGGAAACAATACAAGCAGCCAGCACAACAACAATGTTGAGCGGCATAAGCTTTTTCACCTTTCCTAAAGTAAAATCAAGTGCGTTCTGATATTTCTGATTCTTAAAAGATTTTGCCAGCAGAAATCCGCTCAGCAAAAAGAAAAAATCTACGCTTCTGTAAAGCGCAAACACATTGTCAATAGTATTTGTCTTATAAAAGCATTCAAAATGCAGAATCACAACGAAAATCGTAAATACAAATCTATAAAAATCTATTCTTGGGTAATAAGCTTTTTTTTCTAATGTTTCCATAGAAAATAAATAGCAGATATTTCGTTTCAACTCAATATACTGAAATTGCACTAAACTCTCAAAAGGTCCGCTGCTACCCGCAATTTCTTAGCTTGCCAATACAATCTTTTTTTAGTAAACTATCTATATTAATAGATTTAGCTTTACATAAAATAAACACAAGAGGAAACCATGACACTTTCTATTATTGGCACAGGTTATGTTGGTCTTGTCAGCGGAACATGTTTTGCTGAAATGGGCAACACCGTCTGGTGCATCGATATAGACAAAACTAAAATTGACCGCTTAAAAAACAACGACATTCCGATTTTCGAGCCAGGGCTTGAAGAAATGGTCAAGCGTAATGCAAGAGAAGGCAGACTCAAATTCACAAGCGACTACGCTGAAGCAATTCCGAATTCACAAGTCTGTTTCATTGCAGTCGGCACGCCGCCCGGAGAAGACGGTTCAGCAGATATTTCTTATGTCTTAAAAGCTGCGGAATGTATCGCCGAGCATATAGTGCACTACACCGTTATTGTTGACAAATCAACTGTGCCAGTCGGAACTTCTGAGCTTGTAAAAGAGCGCATAAATAAAGTGCTTGAACGGCGCGGCTCAAAAGTTGATTTCGACGTTGTATCAAACCCGGAATTCTTGAAAGAAGGCGTTGCAATAGAAGATTTTATGCGGCCAGACAGAGTCGTAATCGGCGCTGAAAACGACATTTCTGCAACGATTATGAAAAATCTTTATGCGCCTTTCGTAGGCAACGGCCACCCTCTTTTATGCATGGACATAAAATCAGCTGAAATAACGAAATACGCCGCGAACGCAATGCTTGCAACACGCATCAGCTTTATGAATGAGATTGCACAGCTTTGCTCGATTGTGGGCGGCGACGTAAAGGCCGTACGTCAGGGCATCGGAACAGATGCAAGAATCGGCATGAGCTTCTTGTATGCCGGCTGCGGCTACGGTGGCTCATGCTTTCCGAAAGACGTAAAGGAGCTTATCGCTGTCGGCAAGCGCAACGGCTTTGAAATGAAAGTTGCATCTGCCGTTGAAGAAGTAAACGAACGGCAAAAGCATATATTGTTCAATTTAATCAGCAGGCATTTCGGCAAAGACATAAAAGGCAAGACTTTTGCCCTTTGGGGTCTTGCATTCAAACCGCAGACAGACGACATGCGCGAAGCACCGTCTTTGACGCTGATACGCGACTTAGTTAAAGCCGGTGCAAAAGTACGCGCCTATGACCCGGAAGCTTTTGAACAGACTAAGCATTATCTGTCAGACTTGCCGGCCGGCTCAATCGAGTATGTTCCGAGTATGAACGACGTGCTTAATGGTGCGGACGCACTCGTTCTTGTTACAGAATGGAAACAGTTCAGAGCGCCGGATTTTTCACTTATAAAGTCAAAACTAAGTTCGCCTGTTATTTTCGACGGAAGAAACATTTACGAGCCGACTGCTATGAAAGAGCTCGGCTTTGATTATTACTGTATTGGACGTGCTGTTTCATGATTACTTCGCTTCAAGATTTGATGAATGACAATACAATCGTCGCAACAATCAGAAACAGAGATTCTGAAAGAATCAGGTCTTTGGTTGTATCATGCCGGGAAAATGGAATAACATCACCGGTTTTGATTGCAGATTTCGGTTCTTATGATGAATTTTCAACTGAATACGAGAATGTCTGCAAAGAACTTGGTATAACTTATGCAAAGACCGAAACAGAAGGCCGCCCGTGGAGCCGCGGTCAGGCTTTGAATTTCGCCATTTCCCGCACACGGACAGCCTATGTAACGACGACAGACATCGACATGCTTTTTGATTCAAACCCTTACGAATGGATTTTTCAGCATTTAAGGGAACACAACGTATTTGCGGTAACGTCTTACTGGCTGCCCAAAGACGGCAACAAGGCAAAAGCCAAGAGCGCCGGCAAAAGCGCTTGCGGCGGCTTTCAGTGCATTAGAAGCAGCACATTCAGCGCGCTCGGCACTTATGATCCGCAGATAAAATACTGGGGAATGGAAGATTTGGATTTGACGCAGCGCTTGAAAAAAACCGGCAATGAGCCGTGCTGGCTTCCGGACGAATTCAAGATGTATCACAGATGGCATCCGCGCGCAGAATCAGGCTTTTTGCGCCCAGATACAGCCAGATATGACACGCTGCGCCAGTATTATGCAAACGCCAATTCGCCGGTGCTTGTCACGCCGCGAGAGTACGGTCTAACAAAGCACGACCGCCCTATTCTCAGCTACGTCAAAAAGAATGAGCTTGCCGGCACGCGAAAGCCTGTTTCAATGGAATTTGCACACTG
>CADBUT010000456.1 GCA_902797925.1 uncultured Spirochaetaceae bacterium | reverse complement strand
TTTGATGGTGTTATTATGAAATAAGGAATTTAAATTCTCAGTAATGGTTTTACTCTTGTATCTTGATTTACAAACTAGCATCTTTCTTCCATTATTTATTTTGGAAGATTTTGCAAACAGTTCTTTGAAAATAGTCACATGAATTGGAAATTGATAACGCAATCCCTGACAAAGAAAAATCGTTAGATTTTTCAAAATTCGTTTGGCAATAAAAAAACCTATTGGTATCTAACCGGTTAGCGGCTAATTTTCTCTGCCTCAGCTCTACCCGTTTGAGAATCTTTTTAGGAACTGCTTGGTGCGGTCTTCTTTCGGATTGTTTATAACTTCAAGCGGGTTTCCCTGCTCTACTATAATGCCTTTATCAATAAATATGAGATGGTCGCTTATGTCGCGGGCAAAAGCCATTTCGTGGGTTACAACGACCATAGTCATCTTTTCTTTGGCCAGTTCTTTGATTACGGCAAGGATTTCGCCGGTAAGCTCCGGATCCAGTGCACTGGTAGGTTCATCAAAAAAAAGCACCTGCGGCTTTAATGCAAGGGCGCGCGCTATGCTGACCCGCTGCTGCTGACCGCCGCTTAACTGGCATGGATATGCATCTGCCTTTGTTTCAAGCCCCATCTTCTTCAAGAGTTCCACTGCAACTGCTTCAGCCTCTTCTTTTGTCTTTTTTAAGACACAGCGTTGTGCTTCCGTAATATTCTCAAGAACACTCAAATGCGGAAAGAGATTGAAATTCTGGAATACAAGCCCGACATCAAGAGCAGCTTTTCTAAGCTCATCTTTAGAAGCATATATTCCGTCTTTTATAATATTTTTAGAGCATATACTGATTGTGCCGTCAGTTGCATTTTCTAACTGGCAGATAGTGCGCAAAATTGTGGATTTTCCGCTTCCGCTCGGGCCGATAATTCCTAAAACATCACCGCGGTGAACTGTAAAAGAAATGTCTTTTATTACTTCAAGTGAACCGAAGCTTTTTTTAAGATGCTCAACTTTAATAATTTCTTCAGGATTATTTGTAGTAATCAAGTTTTTTCTCCACAATGTCAAATGTTTTAGAAACTACATAATTCATCATAAAATAAATTACGCCTGCAACAAACAGAGGAAAAACACTTACAAGACGTCCGCTCTGTGTCTGTGCCGCATGAAACAGCTCTGCAACACCGATAACCTGTACAAGTGCCGTATCTTTTACAAGCGTTATTACTTCGTTGCCCATAGGCGGTATTATTTTTTTAATCACCTGCGGAATGACAATTCTAAAAAAGGTCTGCGTTTTTGTAAAACCCAGAACCTTTGCTGCCTCATATTGACCAACCGGAATTGACTGAATGCCGCCGCGGTAGATTTCAGCAAAATAACATGCATAGTTTATAACCATTGCGATTATTGCGGCAACAAAGCGGTCAAGGCTTGCCTTAAAGATGTAAGCCGGCGCAAAATAAACAAAAATCAGCTGAAGCATCAGCGGCGTTCCGCGGATTATCAGCAGAAACCAGTTTGTCACAACTGCAACCGGCTTAAATTTAGAAAGGCGGCCGGAACAAATTATCATTGCAAGAGGAATTGCAAAAATTATAGTCAAAAAGAAAACTGAAATGCTTACGCCTGTGCTTTTTATAAACACAAGCAGCAAGTTTAAGAGTTTGGTTTTATCAAAAAATAATTGTATTCCGGTCATTTATCAGCCTTTTGTGTTATTTTCCGATTACTGAAAGGTTTTTGCCGAACCACTTGTTTGAAATTTCTGCAACTGTTCCGTCTTTTTCCATTTCTTCAAGTGTCTTCTGAACAAGGTCTCTGAGCGCTGTGTTTCCCTTAGCAAAACCGATTCCGTATTCTTCCGGAGAAAGTGATTCTTCAAGAATTGTGAGAGGTCTGTTGCCCTGTGTAATCATATAGTCTGCTACAACAAGGTCAAGAACAACTGCATCAACGTTGCCGATTTCAAGATCGTTAAGCGCTGTTACGTTTTCAGAAAATTCAACAATCTTTTTAAGTGAATCTTTGAAATCCGGTGTGTCGTTAATTGCATCCATTGCTGAAGATTCTGCCTGAACACCGACTGTTTTTCCGTTTAAGTCTGCAAGTGTTTTTACACCGGAAGTTTTCTTGACAACTACAACCTGTGCGTTTTTCAAATAAGCTTTTGTAAATGCCATCGCTTCGCAGCGTTCCGACGTCATTGTAAAGCCGTTCCAGATACAGTCGATTTTGCCTGTGGCAAGTTCCTGTTCTTTTGCGCTCCAGTTAATAGGCTGGGCAACAAATTCTTTTCCGATTCTTTTTGCAACTTCACGTGCAAGGTCAACGTCATAGCCTACAATTTCGTTGTTCTCATTTCTGAAACCGAGCGGCGGGAAAGAGTCGTCAAGCCCTATTACAAACTGCTTTGAGTCTTTCTTTGAGCATGATATAAACGAAAACACTGTTAATAAAGCCAGTGCCACTGCTAAAAATTTTTTCATATTGCCTCCAAATATCTGACATAATAGCATGTTTTGTTGCACAGACACAAGCTTTTAGCGCGCAGGAGCGAAGCGCGGTGTGTGAAAACGCACGGAAACTTGCGTGACACTGTGTGTCTTTTGCAGTGGCAATAGAACATTTACCTATTTTGCTTTCAGCTGTTGTGTGTCATAATTCTGAAATCACTAAATATCAGGAAGGATTCAATGAAAAACAAATATCTTATTGTTTCATGTCTTTTGTACATTGCGGTGCTGCAGTGCGTAAGCTGCAGCGGAAAAAAAGAGACTGCGAAACAGAATACAAAGAACAGCCGGACACAGACAGAAAAAACTGAAGCGGAGGTTGAAATTCCAATGAAACCGTTATACGAACTTGCCGCTCAGTACGGCTTTAAGATGGGCGGCGCAATAGGATACGAACAGATTGACAATGCAAAGCATAAGAAAATGCTTACAGATGATTTCAATTCTGTAACATTTACAAACGAGCTTAAGGCTTACTCGCTTTTAGACTGGGGCGTACGTCAGAAAGACGGAATGCCGGCGCTCAATTTTACGAAAGCCGACAAGATGATGGACTTTGCACAGAGTGCGGGGCTTAAAGTGCGCGGTCATGTGCTTGTCTGGGACGCATATATGACAGAATGGTTTTTCTACGAGGACTACAAGGAGAAGAAATTCGCTTCAAAAGAAGTCATGCTGAAACGCCTTAAGAACTATATTGAGCAGGTTATCACTCACTTTGAGACAAAATACCCGGGCGTCATCTACGCATGGGACGTTGTAAACGAAGCTGTCGGTGACGGCGGCGACTTTAAGGCTGACGACAAATGCCACATAAGAACCACAAGAGGCGGCACGAAAAATCTGTTTTATGAAACGATGGGCCGCGATTACGTTAAATACGCATTTAAATATGCCTATGACTGCGTTAA
>CADBUT010000455.1 GCA_902797925.1 uncultured Spirochaetaceae bacterium | reverse complement strand
ATAGCCGCGGTCATCAAGCTCTTTGGCAACCATGTCGGCGTCAGACTTTGTCTGTGTAAAAATCAAGCCGTAAAAATCTTCTGAAATGTCGATAAGACGCACGAGCGCATTTATCTTTTCGCCTTCGCGCACAACCCAGTAACGCTGCTCTGTCAAGACAGGCTCTTCAGGGCGGGCTTCTTCTTCTACAATTTCGTAATCGCCCATAAAGCGCGAAGCAATGTTCAAGATAGGCTGCGGCATTGTTGCAGAGAAAAGCAGAACGCGGCTGTTCGGGTTTGCCTGGCTGAAAATTTCTTCGATGTCTTCGATAAAGCCCATGTCGAGCATTTCGTCAGCTTCATCAAGAATGAAATAATCGATGTCCGAGATGTTGAGCGAACCGCGTTCAAGATGGTCTTTTACACGGCCCGGCGTACCTACTACAATCTCAACGCCGCGGCGGAGCGCTCTGAGCTGTTCGCCCATGCCCGCGCCGCCATAAACTGAAGCAATGCGCGGAAATTTACCGGCATGAAGCGAATCAATTTCCTTGCTGACCTGCAACGCAAGCTCGCGCGTTGGCGTAAGCACAAGTGCGCAGACTTTGCCTTTGTCTTCTTTGATTGTCTGTACAAGCGGAATGCCGAACGCGGCGGTCTTGCCTGTGCCTGTTCTGGCTTTTGCGATAATGTTTGCATCTCCGTTCAAAAGGCGCGGTATTGCAAGCACCTGAATCGGAGAAGGCTGTTCAAAACCTTTTGCAGCAACGGCCGCAAGAGTTTCCTCGTTAAGACCGAGGTCTTCAAAAGAGATAGATTCTTCCATGTTCAATCCTTTAGCACTTTGCTGTCTATCGCACAATTCATGAACCGGAAATCATCAAGGGCTGGCTTTTCAAGCCCCTCTGTAACAGGAAAAAACTAACGACGCACAGCATTTATGCTTTGCTATTATACGGCTTGTCTTAATTGCAGCCGTTCCATGCAGATTTCTCTGCAGACTCAAGAGAGCTTATACTAGCGTTTTTTCTCTGTTTTGGGAAGCATAATCTGCTAAAATAGTGCATTATTTGCAAAATACTGCAAACTTTTGCAAGAACATGCAGGTAAATTCAGGCTAAAAAAAGCTGTCTGCAATTATTTTTGCAAGACAGCCGTATTTTTAGAAGTATTTCTTCATGTAGTCTTCAATCTGACCCGTAACAATTTCGTGCAGCGGTGCGTCTTCTGGCGCATTAAGAGGATGGTTGCTGTTCGGGAACACAGTCAGCTCATAAGTGCAGCCGAGACTGTCGAATGTCCTTTTGAGCGTTTCACATTCAGAAAACGGTACGATTTCGTCCTTTTTGCCATAAGCGCATATTGTCGGAATGCTTGACGGTGTAATGTATTCAACCGGTGAATAATCCATAAAATATGGGATTGCATCCCTCATGTTTTCAACACCGAGGCGTTTCTTAAACATTTTGCCCAGCTTTTCAAAGCGTTTGTCTTCCACTTTGGCAAGAAAAGTTTCATCCCTTAAATCAGCAGGACCTACATAATCTATGCAGAAAACCAAATCAAGAGGGCTTGATTCTATCATCTTATAAGAATAAAGCATTGCAAAATGTGCGCCGGCAGAAAAGCCCATAAGAGCCGCCTTATCAAGCTTTATATTATTTGCATGGCAGACAAACGCAATTTTGTCTATCGCGAGGCAGACATCTTCAAACATTTCCTTTAAGAAAACATTGTTTACAGGCGAAACAAGACGATAATCGATTGTTGCAACAGCAATTCCTCTTTTCGTCATATCAATGCATGTACCGCGCAAATCGAGGCGGCTGCCCGCATAATATGAACCGCCATGAATAAGAACAATAATGTCGATATTTTCTTTTGACTTATAATCGTCCGGCAGGAAAATGTCGAATTTCTGCTTTGTGTCTGAACCGTAAGAAACGGCGGCGGCTGTGTAAACGCCGTTCTCTGCATCAAATCGAATTTCAGGAATTTTCGCGGTAGAGACTGTTGTACAGCCGGTTAAAAAAAGGAAGCACAGCAAACACAAGATAACAGCAGCATTAAAGCAGGTAGAATTAAGATTTTTCATCATCCCTCCATAAAAAATTAAGTTGACTTCACTTTTTTACTTATGAAAGATAACTAAATCTTAGATGTTATTGTACAACTTATAGCACATTTTTTCCATTAAAGATAAATTAAGTTTGCATTAAGAAATGAACGAACCCTGTCAAGAACGAGCTTTGTTTAACTTGATTGATTATCGCCGACGTGATATGTTGCATAAAAAGGAGCTTGCATTATGAAACTGGCAGTAACTTACGGAAACGGTGAAGTATTCCAGCATTTTGGGCATACAGCAGCATTCAAATTCTTTGACATTGAAAACGGCAAAATTGTTTCATCTTCAATTGAACAGACAAACGGAAGCGGGCACGGCGCATTGGCAGACTTCTTAAAAGACAAAAAAACTGACGCTCTTATTTGCGGCGGCATCGGTGGCGGCGCACAGACAGCACTTGCCGAAGCCGGTATCAAAGTCTATGGCGGCGTAAAAGGCAGTGCAGACGAAGCCGCAGAATCATTT
>CADBUT010000454.1 GCA_902797925.1 uncultured Spirochaetaceae bacterium | reverse complement strand
CGCCAGAAGCTTTTAGATACGGTAACTGAGCGTAGTCGAAGTGTGGTCACTGAGCAAAGTCGAAGTGTGGTCACTGAGCGAAGCCGAAGTGTGGTCACTGAGCGTAGTCGAAGTGACCATTCATTGGCTGCTTCGACTTCACGGTTGGTGAGCCTGCCGAACCACAGCAACCATGCTTCGACCTCACAGTTAATGGCATTTTCTCACTCATAAAGCGTGTGCAGCTTGCGGTAGATTGAGTTCAGCTTGTCTTTCTGCTCGTCACTCAAGCTCAAGTTTTCGGCGCTGTCATCAATCAGCGTTTCAAGACTAGAAAGGCTCTCGTTCAAAGCTGTCGAAAAATTCGTGCAGATTTTGAACCAATAGGTGCCGTTTCCGTCTGTAAACAGCGTAACAAAGCCAAGCTCCTTGCTCTTTTCTTTTGCAACCATAACCTTGAACACAAAATCAAGCGATTCAATCAGCTCGTCAGGCTGCTCAGCTACATGATAAGAAAGCTTCTTCGGCCATTTTCTGTCGGCAGGCACAAGTTCCATCATTTCAGCTATTTTGATTACGCGGTCAAGCCGCTCGCCTGCAAGAATCTTGTAATTAGACTTGCCCTTATAGACAATTACGCGTGTCTTTATTGTGCCAATCTGAGAAAGATAAGAGCCGTCAACTTCAGGAATTTCCGGCAAAATTGCAAGCAGCTTCTTAAGCGGAATTATCGCCTGCTTCTTGCCCTTTACCTTTTCAATTTCAAAGCGCTGACCGCAAATCATAAGCGAATTCTCATCAGCCTGCTCTTTTTTCTTGTTCTTGTCAGATTTTTTCTCGACTTTTGAAGCTTCTCTTTCAGCGTTGCGTTCAGCCTTTCTTGAACCACCCTTAGCGGGCTTATTGCCGAGAAGAGAGCGTTCAAGCGACGGGTCTATGCGCTGCAGAATGTCTTTTGACAAAGGCGAAACAGACATAGCAAACATACGGCTTGTGCGCACGATTTCGCCTGCAACGATGAACAAAGGTTCTGAACGGAACATGCTTGAGCCGGGGTGAATCTGAATATTTTCAGTTGTAAGGCTTTTGTAATTCTCGCGCCTTTCGCGCACGCAGACAAACTGAATCATGCCGGTTGCGACGCAAGTCAGATAATCATCCATTGAGCCGCCGGAAAGCACAGGAATGCCCAAATCAGAGACAATCTGCTCAAGCTGAACCTTTATGTTTGCAATTTCAGCCATAACGCGCTCGTCTAGATAATTCTTCTTGCAGAACGATTCTGGCTTGGTAGACTGCAAATAAGAGCGGAAAATTCTCAAATAAGAAACGAAGTCGCCTTTCGGGTCTCTGAAAGCATGGTGAGCCGCCCTTGCGTCCATTTCTTCGCCCGGCGGCAGCACAAACGGAGACTGCGCCGAAAGGAACGCCGCCGCTATAAGCACATCTTCAATTACATTAGGATAATGCAAAATTGCTTCTACGATTATGCGGCTCTGACGCGGCAGCAACGGAAATTCGACCATCAGCTTGCCGATTGACGAAAGCGTATGGTCTTCGTTAAGAGCCTTGAGCATGTTCAGCGTCTCAATTGCACCGCGCAAGCCTTCTCTGTTTGGCGGCGAAATAAAATCAAACTGCTCAAAATCAAATATACCGAGTTCAGACATGCGGAGCACAACTTCAGACAAGTCTGTTCTGTAAATCTCTTCGGTTGTGTACATCGGGCGCAGCTCAAAGTCTTTGCGGCCATAAAGACGGTAGCAAGTTCCTGCCTGCGTGCGTCCGGCGCGGCCCTTGCGCTGGTTGCAAGACGCCTTAGAAACGGCACATTCAATCAAACTTGAGGTGAACGTCTTTGGGCTGTAGAAATTAAGCTTTGCAAGCCCAGAATCAATTACAGAAGTAATGCCCTGAATTGTAACGCTTGTTTCGGCGATGTTTGTCGAGAGGACAACCTTCTTTTTGCCGAAAGGAGCTTTGTCAAACACACGTTCCTGTTCCTCTTTGGCAAGTCTTCCGTAAAGTGGAACAAGGTGAAGCCTTCTGCCAAACTGTGTATGTGTAAGATATTTTAGACAATCTTTAATAATTTTTTCACCAGGTAAGAAAACTAAACAATCACCAGGGTCGTTATTTGCAAGAATTCGCCCTATTGTGGAACTTATCTTTGCAAGAAGCGCTTCACTCGCCGCATCACTCTGTGTTGACGCCGGCATTTCAGGCGGATCATAGACGACTGTAACCGGGTAAGTTATTGTGTCAATCGTAACAATCGGGCAGTTGCCGAAGTAACGCGAAAAGAGCTCGGTGTTCATTGTTGCAGAAGAAACTATAATCTTAAAGTCTTTTCTTTCCCGCGCAACGCGTTTCAAAAGACCGAGTACAAAATCTATATTAAGACTGCGCTCGTGTGCCTCATCAACCATAACTACAGAGTATTTACTCATCCACGGGTCAAGCTTCATTTCTTGAAGCAAGATGCCGTCTGTCATTATCTTGATTTTTGTAGTTAAGTCTGTCTTGTCCTCAAAACGCATCTTATAGCCGACAAGCCCCGGGTAAGATGTACCAAGCTGTTTTGAGATAAATTCGCTTACAGAAAGCGCTGCAATACGTCTCGGCTGTGTAACTGCGATAATTCCGTTTTGAGAATAGCCTGCTTCATGCAAGATTACTGGAAGCTGTGTAGTTTTGCCGGAACCTGTCGGACTTTGAACAACAATCACCTGATTTTCCGACAGCATATCAAGAATGCGCTGCTTTTGCTGGTATACAGGCAGGTTCATATATTCCTGTGTCATATTTGTTCCTTAAAAAGTCTTATTTATATTGAAATATATTGTGAAATATATTGAAAAAACTGAAATACGAATATTAAATTAAGTATATTGATAAACCTAAAACAAGTCAAATCTATAGAAGAATTTACCAAATTTTCATTTTTTTTGTTATGTTGCAATTCAAATAATTGACAGGTCATTAAACTCAAGTTAAAATAGTACATTCTTACTTAAGAGAATTTAAATTGCTTAATACGCAGATTGAGATGAATCTTAAATTTAGCTGAAAAATTTGCTGTATGTTATACAAACGCAAAAAAGTTTTATAATCATCCTTTCTGTAAAAAGAAAAAGTGACGTTTTTAAAAGATTTTACGGTCTTCATGCAGCCTTTTGCCGTTCTACAGCAACCAAGGCAAAGCTGCAAAAAAAACGCTGCACATCAATAAGGAGAACCACACAATGGCAGATGAAAAATTTGTCTACTTCTTCGGCAACGGAAAAGCTGAGGGAGATGCCGCCATGCGCGACAAATTAGGCGGAAAAGGTGCAAACCTTGCCGAAATGACTAACCTTGGAATTCCTGTACCACCGGGCTTTACAATTTCAACAGAAGTATGCAAACTCTTTTATGATAACAACAAAACATACCCTGCAACACTGAAATCAGAAGTTGCTGCTAACCTTGCAAAACTTGAAAAGACACTCGGCAAAAAACTTGGCGATGAGTCTGACCCGCTTTTGGTTTCAGTACGTTCTGGTGCTGCACAGTCAATGCCTGGCATGATGGATACAATCCTCAACCTCGGCATGAACGACAAAGCAGTAAAAGGCCTTGCCGCAAAGACCGGCAACCCGCGCTTTGCATGGGACGCATACAGACGTTTCATTCAGATGTTCGGCGACGTTGCAATGGGCGTTCCATCAGATGAATTTGAAAACGCTATCGACGAAATCAAAAAGGCTAAGGGCGTAAAGCTTGACACAGAGCTTGACGCTGCAGACCTTGAAAAGCTTGTTTCTAACTATAAAGTAATTTACAAAAAGTACACAGGCAACGATTTTCCGCAGGACCCGGTTGTTCAGATGTGGGGCGCAATCGACGCTGTTTTCGGCTCTTGGATGAATGAGCGTGCTATCAAATATAGACAGCTCAACAACATCCGCGGTCTTGCCGGTACAGCCGTAAACATTCAGTCAATGGTTTTCGGCAACTTCGGCGATGATTCAGGCACAGGCGTTTGTTTCAGCCGCGACCCTTCAACTGGTATAAACGAATTCTACGGCGAATACCTTATGAACGCACAGGGCGAAGACGTTGTAGCCGGTATCAGAACACCGGAAAAAATCACTAAACTTGAAAAAGACAATCCTAAAGTATACAAGCAGCTTGTTGAAATCAGAAGCCGCCTTGAAAACCACTACCGCGACATGCAGGATATGGAATTCACAGTTCAGCAGGGCGAGCTTTTCATTCTTCAGACAAGAAACGGAAAGCGTACAGGTCAGGCTGCCGTTAAATGCGCAGTAGACATGGTTGGCGAAAAGCTTATTACAAAAGAAGAAGCCATCATGCGCGTTGCACCGGAACAGATTGACCAGCTTCTCCACCCGATGATTGACGCAAAGGCAAAGAAAGCAGCAAAACCGCTTACAAAAGGCTTGAACGCTTCTCCTGGAGCTGCTTGCGGTCAGATTGTATACACAGCTGACGAAGCTGACCAGTGGACTAAAGAAGGCAAAAAAGTTGTTCTCGTCCGCAAAGAGACAAGTCCTGAAGACATTACAGGCATGGTTGTTTCTGAAGGTATTTTGACTTCTACAGGCGGCATGACAAGCCACGCAGCAGTTGTTGCCCGCGGTCTTGGCACACCTTGTGTCTGCGGTGCAAGCGAAGTCGTATTTATCGGCGACACAGTGCAGATTAACGGCCAGGCTTTCAAGCGCGGCGATTCAATTACAATCGACGGCTCTACAGGTGAAGTTTATGCAGGAACACTTCCTCTCATCTCGCCTGAATTCAGCGCAGAACTGACTACATTCCTCTCTTGGTGCGATGATGTTCGCGCTTCTTGCGTGCGCGGCAACGTAAAGGGCTTCAAGGTCCGCGCAAACGCAGACCAGCCGGCAGACGCAAAGAACGCATTCAAGTTCGGCGCTGAAGGCATCGGTCTTTGCCGCACAGAGCACATGTTCTTTGATGCAAAGAAGCTCATTCACTTTAGAGCAATGATTGCTTCTGACACACCTGAACAGAGAAAAGAAGCACTTTCTCACATTCTTCCGCTCCAGAGACAGGATTTCTTTGGTATTTTCGAGGCAATGAACGGAAAGGCTGTAACAATCCGCCTTCTCGACCCGCCTCTTCACGAATTTATTCCAAAGACAAAGGAAGAAACAGCAGAACTTGCAGCCCACATGAACGTTGATGCAGCCGTTCTTACTGCCAAACTTGAAAAGCTCCACGAAATGAACCCGATGCTCGGTCACCGCGGCTGCCGCCTTGCAATCACATTCCCAGAGATTTACGAAACTCAGGTTGAAGCAATTGCACTTGCAGCAGCTGACTGTATCAAGAAGAACATTCCGGTTCATCCTGAAGTTATGATTCCAATCGTTTGTGATGATGACGAGCTTGCAATTATCCGCAAGTCTTGCGAAAAGGTTATGAAAGACGTATTCGAGCGCGAAAAGGTTGTATTCAACATCCGCATCGGTACAATGATTGAAGTTCCGCGCGCCGCACTTCTTGCAGGCAAAATCGCCAAGAACGCAGACTTCTTCAGCTTCGGTACAAACGACCTTACACAGATGACATTTGCATTCAGCCGCGACGATGCAGGCAAATTCCTTCCGACCTATCTCAACAAAGAGATTTTGCTTGACGATCCGTTCAAGTCTCTCGACGAAGAAGGCGTTGGTCAGCTGATTCAGTTTGCGGCTACAAACGGCCGTGCCGTTAAGTCAGACTTGAAGCTCGGCATCTGCGGCGAACATGGCGGCGATCCGAAGACAATCGATTTCTGCTACCGCACAGGCTTGAACTACGTTTCTTGTTCACCATTCCGTGTGCCTGTTGCACGTCTTGCAGCAGCACAGGCAGTTATCAGAAATAAATAACGGTATTGCATTTTTAATTTGAAAGAGCTGCCTGAAAAGTTTAACAAAAGCTTTTCGGGCAGCCTTTTTTTTAAGGAGACCGCAATGGGAAATCTTTTTGGAAACATTTTCGGAAAAAAATCTGATGACAGCGCATCTGACAAGGCGCAGCCGCAAGAACAGCTTGACGGCAAGCTTTCAGATGAAACATTAAGCAAAATAATCGAAGCGATTAAGGCTGAAACTGAAACGCCTTGCATGAAGATTTTGCTTAAAGACGGCACACCAAGCTTTGCGGGCAGCAAGCTCGGCGGTCTGCCCTACATTCCGCATGACGGAAATTTTCCGCTTGATTCTCAAGGCAAGCAGATGAAGCTTCTTGCTCAGATTGACTGCAACGACATAAGCTTGCAAGGCTTTCCGGCAAGCGGGCTGCTTCAATTTTTTGTGGCTTCAAACCGCCTTTTTGGGCTGAATACCGCCGCCCCCACAGAACAGACCGGCTTTGCGGTACGCTATTATGAAACTGTTGACGCTACAGTAACCGAAGACGAGGTAAAATCAAAAGTAATCGCCGATGAAGACGCAAAGCCGAGGTTTCCGCTTAAAGGTGGCGCGTTTGCAATTGAGCTGCTGCCTGAAACAGACTTTATCTCAGCCGGCGATTTCCGCTTTGACAAGCTGCTTGCTGAAAAAGCAAATGCGCTCTGCCCTAATTGCGGCATAAATTCGCTGTTTGATTTAACTGAAGAGCAGCAGCGTCAAATTTCAGTCGCCTTTTCGGGCAGCGGCAGCAAAATTTCGGGCTTTCCGCATTTTGCGCAAGACGATCCGCGCTGCGTTGCAGACAAAAACCTGCAAAGCTTTGAGACGCTGCTCCTTCAGCTTGACAGCGATGACGAGAACATCGTCTGGGGCGATTCCGGCACCGGCAATTTCTTTATAGAGCCGGCCATGCTTGCAAAATGCGACTTTTCAAAGGTGCTTTACAATTGGGATTGTCTATAAGTAGGTTGTTTCAACCATAAGATTGCCGGGTCACCTGCCTGTCGGCAGACAGAAGCCCGGCAATGACACGGACTGTAAGCCGACAGGCAGGCGCCCGGCAATGACAAGCTGAACATTGACGTCGAACTAGCTAGAAGCCGATTTCGCGGATTTTCTCTACGAGATTTCTGCCGTAAATTTGTGCGCCGAGCGCATTCGGGTGCAGATTATCAAGAAAATATTCGCTCAAATGCGGCACAAGCTTAAAGCCGTCAACAATGATTATGTTCTTGTATTTGCGGCACACAGCCTTAATGCCTTCGCAATACTGCTCAAGCTTTTCGTGGTTCGTGCCCGGGTCGTCGCGACAAAGCGGCGTTATGCACAAAGTCTTAAGCGGGCCGTAAATCTCGAAAAGCCGCTTGTAATATTCCTCGACAGCTTCCATAGTTTCTTCGCCATACTGGTTTGTGCCTAAAGAAACAATCAGCTTTTCAGGCTTATAGCCCATGTCCATAAGCGAATTCTTATCGTAGACGTAGCCGCCGATTCCCTGATTTATAATGTCGTAGCCGAGCAGTTTGTTCGCAACGCTGACATAAGTGAGCGAAGAACGCAGCGGGCCAAAGCCCTGCGTGATTGAGTCGCCAAGCCACAGCACTTTGGGCTTTTTTACAGCCGGAACAAAATCAGCATCAATCTGAAAATTCTTGAGCCAGATTGTTGCGTCAGCCGGCAGATAAACAACAACTTTCTTTTCG
>CADBUT010000453.1 GCA_902797925.1 uncultured Spirochaetaceae bacterium | reverse complement strand
TTTTGTTTGGTGGATTACCTCCATTTAAAGCAAGACCTATTAATAAAAAGGATTTATTGCTCAGTTTTCTTTTATTTTGTTCAATTTTCATTGTTCCTATACTTTTTTTGACATTCAGCACTGTGCTTGCTGTTATTGTTTTTATTGGTTTATTGGTGGCTGATATTATTTATGAAAAAGACTATTGTTTCAATTTTATTAAAAAGAGACTCTCAGAGGGTTATGTTGTTGAAGATGAAGAACAAAAAAAACTCTTAGAAGCCGCCGGAGTATTTGCTGCTCCTGAAAGTATTCAAAATGCAAAACCAATGAATTCGATTCTCCCAAAAGTAAATGCTTTAATAAACAAGCTGCCCTTTAATGGAATAGCAGCAAAGTTGCCGATTATTCAAAGGTTTTCAAAATATGCAAATTATGCAGTTTGCGTTTTAGCGGTTCTTTTGTTGCTAAGTATTTTTACTGCAAAAAGTCCGATGGATTCCTTCCTTGATGATTTTGAGAAAATCGTAAATTCAATGTCAAAGGTACTGGTTCAGTATGAAGAGGGGTATATTTCTGAAGCAGAAGCGGAACGTAAAATATTTAATTTAGTTGCAGAAGCAGAAGAACTTGATGAAAAATACAAAAACAAAAATCAGGATATGACTCCAAAACAAGAACAGCGTTTGATGAAAATTATGCATGATTATGAAATGCTTGAGAGTAGTTACAGATATTAAAATTTCTAACTATACAATAAACAGAATTCTTATTGATGGGGATTTTTATGCGCACACTTGAAAGCATACAGGAAGAAATAAGGGCTCTTGGAGAAGTTGATTTATTCGGTACTGCAAAAGAAGTAACCCATCTGCCTGAAATTCTGGCAGATGATGAAAATATCCGATATCTGACTTCTGGCTTAACTAATGGAACAACATGGCTTATTGTTTGTACACAAAAAAGGATCATTCTTCTTGATTACGGATTCTTATTTGGAATGAAACAGTCTGAAATGGCATTGGAGAATATCAATTCGATTTCTTACCAACAAGGCTTGCTTTTTGGCTCAATTGAAATTTGGCATGGTGGAGCAAGAATGTTGATTGAGAATTGCGGAAAAGAAACTGTAAGGCCATTCGTTGATGCTGTAAACAAAGCTATCAAAGACTTGAAGAATGAGAATGTACAGTCTTCTGTAAAGCAACAAGAATCTGTACAAACAAATCAAGATGATATTGTAAGTAAGCTGGAGCGCCTTGCTGCTCTTAAAGAAAAAGGCATTCTTACTGATGAGGAATTTGCAGCACAGAAAGCAAAGATTCTCGGATAGAACTAGAGGGGAAAAAAATGAGATTCGATTTGAGTAGAAGATTCCATACAGATTCTTCTACTACAGATATTATGAAATTCTTGGAAAGTTCTTTCAGAAGATTGTCTGAGTCTGTTTATTATGATAGCAGAGTTCTTTCAGTTGAATCAGTTAATGCGACATTTGGCTCTATTAATAGGCAAGATAGAGCTATAATTGAAGTGAAGCAAAAAGATAATGATACTCTGTTGACTGCATATGTATCATATAAACCTTCTGGCTGGTTTTGGATTTTCTTTATATGCGGTCTTTTTACTACAATAGGTTGGCTCATACCAATTGTGTTTTATTTCTACCAAAAAAGTGTAGTCAAAGACGGAATTGAAGAAGTTTTCAATCGTGTAGAAAATGAGTTCAGAGATAATAAAGCAACACAAAAAAATGAAAAACCTGCTTTAACCGATGATATCACTGCTCAACTGGAAAGACTTGCTGCTCTTAAAGATAAAGGCATTCTCAGCGAAGAAGAATTTGCTTCACAGAAAGCAAAAATTTTAGAAAACATGTAAGTTTCAATAACAGGAGGAAAAATGAAACGGTTGTTTTTGCTAATTTTAATTGTTTGTTCACTCGTATTTTCTTCATGCGGGAAAAAAGGTAATGATCAAAAGAAATCTGCATCTTCTACAGAAGGAAAGTATTCCATTAGTGGAAAAGAACCAGATTTTACCGCAAAAGTGGTGGAAGTTCCTTATTTTGTCCTGAATAACTATAGGGTAGAGTTTGATTCAAAGGAAGAGGCAATAGCGTATTTCAAAGAATTCAAGAAGGACATTGATGCATATCAGAAACAATTGAAATCCATCAAGGATCCTGAAGATGCATACTCGGCAGGAATGTCTCCGGTATTCAGTTATCTGGACAATCTGGAACTGCATACAGTCGGTAAGGCAGGTGAGACCCGCTATGTAAATCTTGAAGGAGATCCTAACTACGCAGATCCAGATTATACAATGAGCGTAGATGATATGCTTAACCAGCTTGATAAAAAAATCGATGACCTTATCAGCTTGTGTTATTTGCTTGATGATGAGGATTTGACAAAGAAGCAGGAACGCCGTCTTGAACAGATTTTATCAAAATTTGATGAATTCTAGACTAAGTTTTCTGTCAGTTTTATAAAACCGCTTAAAGCCCTTCGTTGTACAAAACAGCGGGGGCTTTTTTTATGGGCGTGGTGTCATAATAATTGCTTAAACCGCAGCGGGCTAGACCCGCTGCCGGCTACGATGCGCAAGTCGCGTCAGTGAGACGTTTTACCCGCTCTTCTTGGGCATCAAGCCTTTTTCGCATTTCGTGCTTAATCAAAAGAGAAAGCAGCGAAGCCAGAGCTGCCACAAAACCCAGCAAAACAAGATAGATAACAATCATCCTGAGATTAAGCATCTTCAACAACCCTTATGCAAGGCACAGGCGTTTACAGCAAACTTGCTATATCTTTGACATTTTCAGATGCGGTCGAAATATTGCTCGTGCTCTTTGAAAAGCTTTCGATGCCTTGCGCAATTTGCTGCAGCGTTATAAAAATCTGCTCGCTTGCGCTTGTAAGCTGGTTTACGGTGTCCAGAATCTCATGCGAGCTAGAAGCCGTTGCTTCCGAAGATTTCATGATGCTTTCGAAACCGCTTTCAAGAGAGCGTGCGCTTTCGCAGCCTGAATCAATCTGAGCCGTGCCTTTTTCACTGTCAAGAATGAGCGTATCTGAAGCCTTTTGAATTTCAGCGATTATTTCGCGGATTTCCTTGATACTGTCAATGATATTATCTGAAAGGCGGCGGATTTCAGTTGCAACAATGTGGAAATTCTTGCCAGCTTCGCCGGAACTTGAAGCTTCAAGCTCTGCGTTGAACGCAATAATCTTTGTCTGGTCTGCAACATTATTGATAATGCTGACGATATCCCAGATTCCGTTTATTTTGCTGTTCAGCTCTTTTATTCCGTCTATCGTAAGAATGTTTGTGTTCTTGATGTTCAGAAGTTCCTGCACATTGTTCTGCAACGCCTGGCTGCCCGAAAGCACGGCATCACGCGATTTTTCGGCAAGACTTGTGACCTGCTTGATTTTTTCGCCAATGTTGTTTGCAAGTTCAGTTGAATCGTGCATCGTGGCGACAATTTCTTTTACAGCAGCTGTCTGATTCTGGCTGTTTTCCGCATTCTGTTTTGTTGCGTCGGCAAGATGCTGCGTTTCAGCAAGTAAGTTGTTGCTTATAGTTTTTTCGTTTCTCTGAATCGTTTTTGTAATTACTTTGAATACAATGAAAAACTCAATAAGGCTTGTTACCCAACCAATCAAACAATAGATGAGGAACGTATGATAACCGTCTGTTCTGGAATTAAGGATAATGCCGTAAGGCACGGTCATCATGTTTATTATTGATGCATCGACAGAAGCCCACATAGCAACATTCTGCACGCGCGAAAGGTTTTCGCTGAGTTTTATGCCAATCTGCCGCATCTGGCCTGCCATATAAATTCTTTTTACAAGAACATAGTTGATTGTATAGCACATAAAACCTGTAGCAACAGACTGCATTTCAATCAAAGTGAAAGTAATCGGATTGAACGGCGCAATTCCTTTTGCAGAAGAAATAATTGCGGTTGAGCCTGCGCCTAACAAAAAACCGACAACGTGCGCAATTATGATAATCAAGTCATAATTACGGTAGGCTTTTAAACAAAAGTCAATATCGTCTTGTGTAATCGAATCTGGATTTCTTTTGCCTTTTTCAATGGTTTTTTCAAACGCTGTCAAGAGCGGCCATTGAAAGAACGAACAAATTGCAATTAAAGCAAGCGTTATAAAGAAAGTCGGCGCGAAGCCCAAAATTATTTCCGAGGGCTTTTCATAGATAAATCCATAGTGGAAAATTCTAAGAAAAAATACACCTGCATAAGTTGTCGCTAAAATTGTGGTTAAATATCGTTTGAAAGTTTTCATGCAGCCTCCAAGTTATTTCGTTGTAAATGCAATTGCGCCGTCCCAGTTTTCGGGCGGATTCTCGATGAATTCCTCGCAGCGCGAAAGCATGAGCTTTGCAGCTTTGTCGCCTTCTGCGGCAGCAAGCGCTTTGGTAAAATAGTCGCGCGCAAGGTTCCAAATTCCCTGCTTGTACAAATCCATGCCCTTTGTGTATGAATCTTTGTATTCTGGCGGGAATTCGTCTTCGCTGCGGTCAACAGCGTAAATAGGCACGGCGTTTTTCTTGCCTTTTACGCGCACGTCGTCAAGATGTCTGAAGCAGAATGAATCTTCACCTGCATCTTCGCGGACGCTGTCGCTGACCAGAATCTGAGTGCCGTATGTTTTTGTAAGACCTTCAAGTCGGCTCGCAAGGTTTACGCTGTCGCCGATTACAGAATAGTCTGTCTTGTCTTTTGAGCCGATTGAGCCGACGATTACATCACCGTAATGGATTCCGATTCCGATGTTGAATTCCATT
>CADBUT010000452.1 GCA_902797925.1 uncultured Spirochaetaceae bacterium | reverse complement strand
TTTATGTAAATGACACAAGAAGAAACTTTTTATATATCTTCGGTTTGTTTTACAGTGCTGTTGCAACATGCTCATATTTCCTTGTACTGAAAATTCTAAAAAAGATAAAACAATAAAATCAAAAGTTTAAAGTAGTGAAAAATCGGCGTAAAAGATAGCTGATACTTATAGACACAGCCTGTAAAATATTGTACATTTTCAACGTATTTAAGCATTATTTCTGCTGAATGAATTAAATCTGAAACAAAAAATATGACAGATTTTCAGTATAATGTGCTAAAATAAGAAATCTACAAAAGAAAAATCAGCCTGCATAAACGCGCAGGCTCCATAAAGTACAGGAGTATCATTATGCAGTATGGACATTTCGACGATGAACACCGCGAATATGTTATTACTAACCCAAGAACGCCGGTAAAGTGGATAAACTACGTCGGCACGCTTCAGTTCGGCGGTTTTCTCGATCATACAGGCGGTTCACAACTTTGCAAGGGCGACCCTGCCTTGAACCGCATTACTAAATACATTCCGCAGCTGCCTGCCGGAGAATTCAAAGGCGAAACAGCTTATGTCCGCGTGCGCAAGAACGGACAATCTGCAAAAGACGCAAAAGTCTTTTCGCCATATTTTGTGCCTACGCTTATCGAGCCAGACAGCTTTGAATGCCGCGTCGGCATGTACTACACACGCTGGGTTTGCACTTACGGTGAGCTGAAATTCGACATTCTTGCGTTCATTCCGCGCGGCGGCAACGAGCTTATCCGCCAGTACACAGTTACTAACACAGGCAAAGAAGCTCTTAAAGTTGAGCTTATTCCTGTTGTGGAATTTTCACATTTTGACGCGCTCAAGCAGCTGACAAACGCGGACTGGGTTCCGCAGACAATGCAGAGCCACAAGATTGACACAAAGAGCGGCAATGCTGCAATTGCGGCTTATGCTTACATGAAGCGCGACATGGGCGTAAACGTCTTCTCTGCAAACGTAAAGGCCTCATCTTTTGAAACAGACCGCAAGCGCTTTCTTGGTGCAAACGAATACGGCACATGGCAGAATCCTCTCTCGCTTAAAAACGAAGAGCTTTCTTCTATCAATGCTGTGCGCGGCGACACAATCGCGTCTTTCATTTTGCCGATGGGCGAAATTGCGCCGGGCAAGAGCAGCACTGTAATTACGCAGCTTACGCAGGTTGACCGCCTTGACCTTGCCACTGCCGCAACTGAAAAATACACAACCGAAGCAGCCGTCAAAAAGGCTTTCGACGAGCTTTCAAGCTTCTGGGATAAATACCTTTCAGTCATCAAAGTCAACACGCCTGACGCAGCATTCAACTCAATGCTGAACCTACACAACCCGCGACAGTGCTTTACCACAAAAACATGGTCGCGCTACCTTTCGCTTTATCAGCTTGGCTACGGTTCAGACAGAGGCATCGGCTTCCGCGATTCTTCGCAAGACGTTATGGGCGTTATTCCTCAGATTCCAGATGAAGCCCGCGAATTGATTGAAAAGCTGCTTTCTGTTCAGAGCACAGACGGTTCGGCTTATCATCAGTTTAACCCGCTTTCAATGATTGCTGGCCGCGGCGATTCAATGGAATACGAAGACAGGCCGCACTTTTATTCAGACGACCAGCTGTGGATTGTGCTTGCCGTAAGCGCTTATGTAAAAGAAACTGGCGATTACGACTTTCTCAAAAAGCAGATTCCGTTCTATGAAAAAGACAAGAACGAAAAGCCGCTTGAAACAGGCACAGTCTATGAACATTTGCAGCGCGCTGTAAAGTTTACGCACGAAAACTGCGGAAAGCACGGCCTGCCGCTCCTGGGCTTTGCAGACTGGAACGACACAGTGAATCTGCCGGCTGGCGCAGAAAGCTTGTTCACCGCAAATCTTTACGGCTGGGCACTTCTTGAGCTTGCAGAGCTTGCAGATTTCAGAAACGAAAAAGACAAGGCCGAAGAATGGCGCAAATGGTACGGCGAAATGAAAGCCAAAGTGCTTGATTCTGCTTGGGACGGCGAATGGTTTGTACGCTATTTTGACGACAAGGGCGAACCTTTCGGCTCTGCAAAGAACGAATACGGCAAAATCTGGCTCAACGGTCAGTCTTGGGCAGTGCTTTCGGGCTTTGCTTCTGGCACAGACAAAGGCAGAAAAGCGATGGATTCTGTCAAGAAATATCTTGCCACAGACAAGGGCATCAAGCTTTCTTGGCCGGGCTACAAGGGCTACGACCGCGAGAAAGGCGGCGTCACAACTTATCCGCCAGGAGCAAAAGAAAACGGCGGCATCTTTCTTCACCCGAACCCATGGGCTATTATAGCTGAAACAATTCTCGGTGACGGAGACCAGGCTTTCACATATTATCAGCGCATCAACCCGGCCGCCAAAAACGATTCGATTGACGAATATGAGTGCGAACCTTACTGCTACGCGCAGAACATTCTCTCAAACGAGCATCCGCAGTTCGGGCTTGGCAGAAACTCATGGCTTTCGGGCACATCAAGCTGGACTTATCAGGCTTCTACAAAGTACATTCTCGGCATCAGACCTGAACACACAGGTTTGCGCATTGAACCGTGCATTCCAAAAGCATGGAAAGGCTTTACCGTTGAACGGACTTGCCGCGGCTGTGTCTACAAAATCAGCGTGAAAAACGCAAGCGGCGTTTCAAAAGGCGTAAAGTCAATCAAGCTAGACGGAAAAGCTGTTGACGGCACAATCGTTCCGTGGCAGAAAGCCGGAACGACACACACCGTTGAAGTTGAGATGTAGGCTGAAAAAAGCTAATTCAAGGCAGGCGCAGCAAAAAAGGCTGTGCCTGCTTTTTTTATGATTTCCGATGAAAACAGGAATTAATTCCTATTTTTATTGCATTTTAACCTACTGTAGCTCACAGAATTTCAGAAAAGAAGTGAATATCTGTATGTCACATAAACTACCGGCAAATTGCCGTCTTCATATCCACATTCAAGAAATGCGTGATTATGAAGCTCATCCAGAAGCAATATCGCATCTCCATGTCCTATTTTTGTATTAGGGTCATAATCAAAAGATACAGCATAATTGTAAGTATCATCCAACGTGTAAGTTTTTGTTTCGCTCGGTGCCACTACTTCTTTTGTTTCATGACTAGCAAATTTGCTTATGCCAAGATACTCGTTTGAAGTACAGTTGCGTATAGCCACTTCTATAGGCTTTGCAGTCGCGAAAGAAGCTGTCATAATAAACAGCAGACAGGCGAAAACAGTTTTGAGTTTTTTCATTTTCCCAACCTCAGTTTTTCTCACTCATACACAACAAATCCTGCCCAATAATATGGGTGGTTGTAATCATCAGACTATTCGTTATA
>CADBUT010000451.1 GCA_902797925.1 uncultured Spirochaetaceae bacterium | reverse complement strand
ATAAAATCGAAGACCTGGCAACCGACTGTATTATAAAGCTGCGGAACATCTGCTATAACCTTACTCCGGCGGAACTTGCAAGCCACAGCGACGGTGATTCAACACAGCTTGAGCTTATTTCCATAATCAATTCTCTGGTTCAGCAGTTCAGCGCACGTACGCACATTCCGTGCGTCTTTAAAGTTGAAGAAGACTTTGAATATCCGGTGCTTGAAAAAGAAACTACACAGAACCTTTTCCGCGTAATCCAAGAAGCGCTTACGAACATCGAAAAGCATTCGTACGCAACGCAGGCTTCTATCTTCATAAAAAAAGACAGCGATGAGAAAGGCAGCCCGGAGCTTTTGATTTACATTACAGACGACGGTATAGGCTGCAATCAAAATGAGCTTGCCAAAAAACTCAAAAGCAAAGAACATCTGGGGCTTCGCGGCATGAAAGACAGAATGGAACTTATCGGCGGAAAGATTGAGTTTTTTACAGCTCAGAATGACGGTATGGAAATCAAAATCGAATTACCTTTGGAGAGCGCAAAATGAAAAATATCCTTTATATCGTAGATGACCATAACATGGTGCGGAACGGCCTTAAGGCATGGCTTGAACAGCACACCGATTGGCGTGTGCCAAAAGATTTTGCAAGCTCAAAAGAGTGTCTTGAGTGTCTTGAATGTCTGACAAGCCTTAACAGCCAGAATCAGCATGAAAGCGCGAATGCAGTGCCGCTGCCAGAAATCATAATTGTTGATGTTCAGCTTATCGGCGAGACAGGCTTTGCGCTCGTTCAGCAGATTACACAAAAATATACCGAGATTAAGTGCGTAATGTATTCGATGTTCGACACTACAGGCTTTGTCTTGCAGGCTAAAGACAGCGGCGCAAACGGCTATATTTCGAAAGTTGCCAAAGAAGAAGAGCTTGCGCACTGCCTTGAAGTTGTGCAAAGCGGCGGCACATACATTGAACAATACATGACAGAAGCACAAAACAAGATTGATTCCATCGTTTCGGTGCTTTCAAAGCAGGAGCGCAACATTTTTGAAGCAATTCTGCAAGACAAAACGAACAGGCAGATTTGCGACGAGCTTTTCATCTCGCCGCGCACCGTGGAAAATTACACCAGCCGCCTCTACGCCAAAACCGGTGTAAAAAACCGTGAAGAGCTGATTGCGCGTTACAGATAACGCGAGTCTTCATTTGAAGACTGTTAATCAAATAATCATTTAAAGGAGGTTTTCGAAAATGATTAAAAAACTTAAGAAAACATTTTTAGTTATTGTGGGTCTTACATTAGTTTCTTTGATGTATGCCGCTCCAGCAAATTCTGACAAAGGAACTGTTGTAGAAATTTATTATCCGACACAAGATTATACTGTTCCGGATAAAAAACTTACATCTCAGGATAAATACAACAAACATGCTTTTGTATACCTTCCTGCCGGCTATGATGCTGAAGACAAAGAAACAAAGTATCCGCTTGTTATACTTCAGCACGGAAACGGCGGTAATGAATGGGCATGGGGACTTCATGAAGACGGAGATATACGCCATTCTCTAGATAACGGAATCGCTTCTGGGAAAGTTAAAAAAATGATTGTTGTGACTGCCAGCGGTGTTTCTGACAAAAGCTGGCAAAACACTAAAAATGGTTCAAGCTTGAAAGGTGCAAATAAATTCGGAAGCGAACTTAAAAATGACCTTCTGCCATACCTTAAAGAAAACTTTAACATTCTGGAAGGACGTGAGAATACCGCTATGGCAGGACTTTCAATGGGTGCAGAACAGACAATGAATATCGGTATCGGAGAGTGCCTTGATTTAATTTCATATTTTGGTGCTTTTTCTTCTATCCCTTTCTCTGTTTCATTAGATCCGGGTTCAGCTTACAAGAGGCCGGCTGCTTATATGAATGGAGTTGACAAAACCTTTAATAGCGAATTAAAGATTAAGCTTCTTTACATGACTTGTGGTACAAACGACAGAGGCTTTTATCCTGGCTACAGCGCCTATATTCAGAAAATGCCTAAGTGGGAAAGAATTGAAAAATTTGAAAAGGAAACCATTCAAGGAGCAGATCATGAATGGAAAGTCTGGGCAAACGGCTTTGACCATTTTATTCAGATGATTTTTAAGTAATAATTTCCACTTATTCCGTCTTGCGACGAAACTTGAAAGCCGGGTTTGCGTTTAGGATTAGTCTACGAAATAAGTCTTATTGGCAAACCCTGCCAGTTTTGCTCCGCAAAACTGGTAACGAGTGTACAACAGCGCGAGGACTGTCTAGTGTGCATGTACAGGCTTGGTTTTCAGATTTTCGGCAAGACCCTGCACTGTTTCAAGCGGCAGACCTGTACAACGCGCAATAGTTTCTTCTGGTAAATTCTCCAAAAGAAAATTCCGCGCATCTTCAAGCTTGGCACGCTCTTCACCGCGCTTTTCACCGATTGCAATGCCTTCGCGGCGCACGTCGCTGTCGTGCAAGCTCCATGAAAGATATGTCTTTTTCAGTTCTTCAACTTTCTTCTGTGTTTCTACCATGTCATCAAGCCTCCGTGTAAAATCTGATTCTGCCAAATTCGTTTGCACAAATTTAAGGAATTTTCTTAGGCT
>CADBUT010000450.1 GCA_902797925.1 uncultured Spirochaetaceae bacterium | reverse complement strand
TCGGTCAAGATTTGGGATTCTAAGCTTATCTATTTCAGTTTGAGCGCAAATCATAAAACCGGCGTACAGGTGTTAAACGCTTTGCATTGCCGGTTTTTTCATGCCCAAAGAGCTTCTATGAGAAAAATCCTTTATATTAATTTGAAAAAAATCAACTTATTATTTATTCAGAGAGGTTCATATGGCAGATTCATCACATAGAAAAGCAAAAGCAAAAATTCAGATTATTGCAAAAGACGGAAAGCCAGTCGCAAACACAAATGTGACGGTGAATCAGATTAATCATAAATTTCTGTTCGGTTGCGGTGCGTTTGAGGCGCTGCCTTATACGAACGGTGTAACTGTGCATAATGGCAACGGCTCTTTGACAAAGAAGCTCGGCAAAGAAACAGACCGCGCCGTTATGGAAGACCGCATGAACAAATGGCTTGATTTGTTCAATTACGGCACGCTGCCTTTTTATTGGGGTGGTTTTGAGCCGGAAGAGGGCAAGCCGAATACAGAGCAGCTGATGAACGCGGCGAAGTTCCTCAAAAACAAGGGCGTAGAAGTGAAGGGACACCCGCTTTGCTGGCACACCGGCTGCGTGCCGTGGCTTATGAACTACGACAACGCGACAATCTTGAAAAAGCAGCTTGAGCGTATTCACCGCGAAGTGGGCAATTTTAAGGGCATAATCGACATGTGGGATGTAATCAACGAAGTTGTTATCATGCCGATTTACGACAAATATGACAACGCGATAACGCGAATCTGTAAGGAACACGGCAGAGTAGGGCTGGTGCGCAAAGTTTTTCAAGCTGCATACGAGACAAATCCGAGCGGTACATTCCTTATAAACGATTTTAACATGTCGTCAAATTACGAGATTCTGATTGACGGCTGCTTGAACTCAGGCGCAAAGATTAACACCATCGGGCTTCAGTCGCACCAGCATCAGGGCGTGTGGGGCAAAGAAAAGCAGGACGAAGTTTTGAGCCGCTTTGAACATTTCGGTTTGCCGATTCACTTTACCGAAAACACGATTGTTGCTGGGCCGCTTGTCGCGCCTGAAATTACAGACTTACAAGATGCGCATTACGACGATGATGCGGCGACGCCTGAGCTTGAAGAAATGCAGGCAGACGCGCTCGAACAGATGTACCGAAACCTTTTCGAAAATCATCCGCTTGTTACTGCAATTACAAACTGGGATTATGGCGACGGCGCATGGCTCAACGCACCGAGCGGCGTTATCCGCAAAGACGGCAGCTTGAAGCCGTCTTATAAGCGGCTGCACAAGCTTATAAAAGAAGAATGGCACACCAAGCTTGAGCTTAAGACTGACGCCGACGGCTTTATCGATGTAGAGGGCTTCAAAGGCAAGTACGAAGTGCTTTATGCAGATAAGAAGCTTTCATTTGATTTGACAGACGGCGCAAAGACGCTGAAAGTTTCAGAATAGGTGCAATGCTGGAACCGGTGGTTGAGCGGAGTCGAAACCACCGGATACGCTCACCAGATTGAGAAATCATCATAAAACGTGCACCCGTCAGACTAGTGCGTGCTTCTGCCAGCGGCGGCTTTTCCACCTTAAAAGCATGACGATGCCGCGCGTAGTTTCATCCGTGCCGATGCCGAGCCAGAACCCGATAAGCCCAAGCCCGCATTTAAGCCCAAGAATGTAGCTGCCCAAAACCATGATGCCCCAGTTTGAAAAGATTCCGTACAAAACCGGAAAGCGTATGTCGCCCGCGCCTTTGAGTGCGCTAACATAGACAAGGTTCAGCGCGCGCCCGAATTCGATGTACGTTGAATAGATTAGCAGCGTGCATACAAGGCTGTGCACTTCCGGAATGTCCGTAAAAATGCTGACAATCGGCCGTTTTATCAGATTTATGACGAGAATTATTGCCATTGAGCACGCTGTTGCAACAAGCTGATAGATGAACACCTTTTTGTACGCAATGTCGTTCTGGCGCGCGCCAACGTAATAGCCTGTCTTTATCTGGGCTGCATTGCCGATTGACATTGCGAGCGCAAACACAAAGCGCACAATCGTCATTGTATAGACTTGCGCCGACATTGCGTAAGTGCCAAGCGAAGAAATCATCGCCATAATGACAATCTGACTTATGTTATAAGAAAGACCTTCGCCGGCTGTCGGAACGCCGACCTTGAGCACAAGCTTATAGCTTTCTGCCGGAACTTTTGTGATGCCCTTAAAAGAGAATGCTACATCCTTTCGCCGTCTGATGATTACGGCGAACATTACGCAAGAAACAATCATCGCAAAGCCAGATGCGCCTGCAACGCCCGGCACGCCGAGCACCGGCAGCCCGAACCAGCCATAAAGCGAAAGCGCGTTTCCG
>CADBUT010000449.1 GCA_902797925.1 uncultured Spirochaetaceae bacterium | reverse complement strand
TACGGGGAGTGCAGCCTGTCACACCACGGTCTTTGCTTCCATTGGTCATTTCCACTTGGTTCGGCACGCTCACCAACCAACGCTCAATAACCTGATTAATCTAAAAAAGCGTAGCACAATCAATAATATCTTAACAATCCGGGGTTTTCAGGGGCGGGAGCCCTTGAACGGTGCTGGGGAAGATAGGGGTTTTAGGGGAAAGAAACCCCCGCTTCCGAGTAGAGGGGTGTCTTTCCCTTAAATGCTAAAGCCGCCCGCGGATGTATTCTTCGATTGGGATTTCTTGACTGCCGCTGCTGACAAGCAGGGCTTTTTGTATTGCCCTGCCCTTTTTGTCAACATAAAGCTCAAGCACAGGATTCAAGCCGTTGAAATCCTGCCAGTTTATCTTATCTACTTCGCGGGCGTAATTTTCCTGCATGTAATAGTCGCAGCTTGTTTTTGCAAGGCGGCTCAAATCAAGGCCGAGCCGTGCGCCTGCCGCATCAAGCTCCTCGCGGTTGATTGAAAGCCTTACATAACGGCCTTTGAACGGGTCAAAAGGGTCGTAGGCGGTGCAAGAAAGGCGGATTACCGAATTGTTCTTGACTGCCTCGCTTTTTATTGCGGCCGCCCTAACAAACATGGCGGCTATAACTGAAATTTGGAGCACAACCGCGAGAACAAGAATCAGCCTTGAAATAACAGGATTTTCCCTAAAAAAACTAGTTTTCATTTTCAATTCCTTGAGCATCAGCAGGTTTTATGAATCTGTTTATGGCAAGAAGCGCAACGCCAAGCAAAATAAGCGTTACGCCCTGCGCCACAAGGCCGTAGCCGAGCGAGAAAAAGCGTATCATAAGCGTTGCGGTCAAATATACGGCCGTAATGTTTGCTTTTTTTACGGAGCTTTCTTTATAAGCACGGTAAAAATAGTAAAAACAGAAAAGTGCTGTAGCCGGCACCGCAAGAATTCCGAATGATTCATTTGTAAAGAAAAGGCTTATATGAAGAAGCATTGCAAAATTGAAAATTTCGCGCTTTTTAATCAGCCTGAAACACAAAACCGCACAGAGAATTAGAACAAAAACAAGATAAACCGTAAAGATTTTGCTGAAATGAAACGCATTCTTTTCAGAAACCATATTGACGGCAGCTTCAAGCAAAAAGATTATTCCGTTTCCGATTGCAGAAAAAACCGAACAGAATTTTGCTACTTTCGGCAGCTCCTCATTCCGCCCAAAAAGATGAATGAAAAACAAAACTGCAACAAGAATCCACAAAAATTCTGAACCGTTGCTGTCATAAAAAGTCAGAATCAGCCCCTGCACAAAAACCAACGGCAAATATGCAAGATAATTCTTCTTGTTATAGGCAAAATACGCAACCGCGGCAAAAATTCCATTTGCAAGAATAAGAATGCTGCATGCATAAATAAAAAACTCTTTTTTAATTGAAGTGAGAAGCCACAAATATTCAAATACAATAACAAAAATCAGATTCAAAAAAATGTCTGCATGACACAAAAGTTTAGAAACTTCTTTTTTGAAGAGCATAATAATTGAAAAAATCGAAAAAACTATAAGCGGAATGCAGAAAACTAAATTATCTAAAAGCATTGCTTTCAGTTTTTCATCTTGAATTGTGCGGTTTGATTCATGCAGACCTATATAGAAAGAAATCAAAAGAACTGCTGCGAAAATTCTTGCCAGAATTAAAAACGGCTGCTTTTCTGCAAATTCAAAATGCTTTCCACGGAATAAAATCAGTGAAAGCACAAAAAGCGCATAAACTGAAACCAGAATCATCGGAATGCCGTTATGCACACATCTTTGAATCAGACAGCAGGCCGCAAACACAAGAAAAACAGCAAAATGAAAAGTTTTTTTTCTAAATGCATAAAGAACCGAAAATGCAGTTACTGAAAGCGCAAAAACAGAAGCCGGAAGACTCTTGCTTAATATGCTGCCTGTATTGCGGGCGTAAAACAGCCCGGTAAACAGAAAAATAAACGGAATCAAAACGAGGCTTAAGTTTATACCGGCCTTCTCTTTTTTGACGAAATTTCTGTACAAAGGCAGACCAACCGAATAAAGCAGAAGAACAGCGGAAATTATGTACGTCACCAAATGCTCGGCAAAATTTCCGGCTTCTTCAAAATCAGTTTCTGTAAAAAACGATGAATCAGCAAATATCGTGAGAAAAAGCAGCGAAAGAAGCAGAAGCAAAACCGACGCCGCTGATTTGAAATTTTCATTGCCCTTAAAAAAAAGAATTAAGAAAATTGCCGCAAAAACCGAACAGAGATGAACAAAGCAAAGCGGATATCCGCCGCATCTAAAAATCATCGGAATGAACAAAACTGACGCAAAAGTGATGAGATTGTATCTCTGCCATTTGAGACAATCCTTTGTGAGCACAAACGGAAAAAGCGCCAGAACAAGAACATAAATGCCCAAAAGACTTGAATCCCAGGCGGCAGTCATATAAGCAAAAATCTGAATCTGCGCAAGAATAAACACAGCGGAACTTTTGAAAACATAGGTGATTAATACAGAAGAAAGCGCCCAGACAAACAAAAACGAAGCCGTATCAGAAGGAAATTTGTAAATCTGCGAGACAAAAGCTACTATTCCGCCGAAAAGCAGAGCCCAGAAAAGAGAAAAACCTTCTCTTGCGCGCAAAGACAGATTTTTTCTGCGGAACTTTAAGAAAACGGCTATGCCCTGTGTAATCATCAGCATAGAAACTGCGGTAATGCTCTTTGCAAGCCGTGAAATTGCCGCCCAGTTGTACGCAATCAACGAAATGATTCCGCCTGCAATTAAAAGCGACGCCAGAACAGTCAATATAACAGGCAGACGTTTTGAAAGCCTGAGTCTTTCTTCTTCTTTCTGCTTAAGCAGCTGAAGCTTCCGGTTAGATTCTTCAAGATTTTTCTGCTCTTCATAGTACTGCAAAATTTTTTCAGCAGTTTCATCTGAAATTACGTTTTTTTCGATTAAAACCGGCAGTTCTTTTAAAAGCCAGTCTACACAGTAATTGTTCATGCCGGAATTATAGCATATAATGCCGCCTTAGCGCCATATTTCAAGCTTTAGCCGCATGGGGAAAAAATCTGCTTGACTAGCTGGCTATTTACCGATACAGTAATGAAATGTTTGATTCAAAAGAAGTTGATATATTCGAGCTTGATGAAGAAGATTTTGACACAGTAATCACAGATGACATCTCGTTTACCGGCACAATCAGATTCAAGCAGCCCCTGCTTATTAAAGGCACAGTAAAAGGACTAATAGACGCAACAAGCGAACTTGTAATTGATACAGACGCTGTTGTAACAGCTGACATTACAGCTTCAAAAGTTCTTGTAAAAGGCAAAGTTTCAGGCAACATTGTTGCGGAGCATATAGTGCACGTAACAAGCACCGGCTCTGTAAACGGCGACATTACAAGCGCAAAGATTGTACTTGAAAACGGCTGCTTCTTTTCAGGCAAATGCACAATGGATAAAAAGCTTGTATGATTTTCAAAAAGCTTTACGCGGTTGTACTGCTGGTTTTTGCTGCAGCAGTTCTGTCTGCACAGTCACAAGAAACAGAAGCTCTGAAATTCTACAATAACGGAAAATATGAGCAGGCAATAGACCAGTGCAAAAAAGAACTTGAGACATCACCTGAAAACCTTGACACCTATACTGTACTCTGCTGGGCTCTAATCAAAAACAGGCAGTACCGTGAAGCAGAGTATTGGGCTACAGAAGGTTTAAGAATCGGTCAATACGAGCACAGACTTATAGAAGCACTTGCAGAGACAAAGTACTTTCTCGGCAATAACGATGCAGCACTTTCACTTTTTCAGCAGTACATTTCGCTTGTAAGAACAAACGCAAGCCGCGTCGGCGATGCCTATTATTATATGGGAGAAATCTACATAAGAAAGGCTATGTTCCATCATGCGGACATTGCGCTGACTGTTGCAGTGCGCTTTTCGCCTAGAAACGACAACTGGCTTGTGCGCCTCGGATACGCAAGAGAAATGGCAAAAAATTACCGCGAGTCTGCGCTGGCATATACACAGGCACTTGAAATAAACCCGACACATCAGGACGCAATACGCGGCAAAGAGCGCATAAGCAAATATATTTATTAGAATGTATACAATCCATTTTGAGACATTGGGCTGCAAGCTCAACCAGATAGAAACAGAATCAATCGCGCGTTTCTGCGCAGATGCAGGTTTTAGCGTTACAATGGCGCACAGCACTGCTTCTCAGGCTGAAACTGCGCCGGTGCTTTCGATAATCAATACATGCACAGTCACTGCAAAGGCCGAACAAAAGGCGCGGCGCATAATCAGAATGCTGCTTGCAAAATTCCCCTGCTCTGCTGTGCTTGTAACGGGCTGCTACGCCCAAGTTGAAAAAGCCCAAATTGAACAGATTGACAGACGCATTGTGGTTGTGCCCGGCACAGCCAAAGACATGCTCGCAGAGTTTCCGCGCTTTTTTATGGAAATGCTCTCAAAACAGCAAGCACCGCAGACAGCAGAAGAAGCTGCCGCCGTTGCAGAAG
>CADBUT010000448.1 GCA_902797925.1 uncultured Spirochaetaceae bacterium | reverse complement strand
CTGCGGCTTGACGACATTGACAATGCGCTCAATTCGCTCAACCCGATGTGCGTTATAGTCGATTCAATTCAGACTGTGTACAGCGCCGAAGCCGGTATAGTACCCGGCACAGTGAACCAGCTTAAATTCTGCTCGAATGAGCTTATCTCTTGGGTAAAAGAGCGCGATTCGGTGCTTTTTCTTTCAGCGCATGTAACAAAAGACGGCGTAATTGCCGGCCCAAAATCGCTTGAGCACATGGTAGACACAGTAATTTCGTTTGAGCGCAATTCTGACGACGTGCGGTTTTTGCGCGCACAAAAGAACAGATTCGGCTCGGTAGACGAGCTCGGCATTTTCTCAATGTCTGAAGCAGGACTTCTGCCTGTAGAAGACCCTTCCGCAATGTTTATTACACAGCGCGAAGGCAAGCTGCCTGCCGGAATTGCAATTGTGCCTGTTTTTGAAGGCTCGCGCGTTTTTATGGTTGAGATTCAGGCTTTAACCGTACCGGCAAAAGCGTCTATTGCACGTGTTTTTTCAGAAAAAATTGAATCGGCAAGAGTCAGCCGTGTCGCAGCCGTTCTCGAAAAAAAGTCCGGCCTAAAACTTAGCGAATACGATCTTTATGTGAATGTGGCAGGCGGCGTGCGCCTAAACGAAAGCGCGATAGATCTTGCTCTTGCGGCTGCGCTTTATTCTGCAAGGACAGACCTTCCCTGCCCTGAAGCTACTGCTCTTGCCGGCGAAATAAGCCTTGCAGGCGAAATCCGCCCGGTAAGCAGACTCAAACAGCGCGTAAAGACGGCGCAGAGTCTCGGTTTCAGCCGCGTTTTAGCCCCGGAGAAAAGTCCCGAAACAGTTTATGTAAGCGACATCAAAAGCCTCATAAAAGAACTTTTTGCAAAATAAACAACAAAGGGAACACAAGCCGGTTTATGGTCAGAAGCCCACGCTTAAATTGCAGCCGGCAAATTCCACAAAAAGTTCGCTGCCTTCAAAAACAAAAGAGGCATTTATTAATACAACAGCTACTCTGTTTTCATACGGGCTTTTTATGTAGCCCACAGGATATACAAAATAGCTTTCTCTGTTCTTTTCAGACTTAACAATTTTGCTGCCGCCAGACTTTTTCTCTGCTACAATTTCATAATTCAATGTTTCAGAATAGATAAATGCAGGCTTGCCTTCTCCAGTTTTATTTACTTTAAAAGTTACTTCTTCAGTTTTATTGTCTTTTGAAACCCAAACGACAGGCATTTTTTCGAATTTTGCCGGTTTTAAGATAATACCGTTTTGTTTTAACAGCCTGTCAAATTCTTCAGCATTTGATTTCAAACAGTCTTCAAAAGATTCATAAGCGGGAATAAAAGTTTCACCTGCTTTATCAAAATCATAATAGTCAATCATTTCTTTGCGGCAGACTGTTTCATCTGTTACAAGATCAATGATATTAAAATAAAGATCGTTTCCGCCACGACCATCTATTACACGGTCTTCTACAAAGGCAATTTTTCCGTCTTTTGACCAGCCCAATATATACATATTAACTTTGTCAGCATAAATACAATATGCATGTTTTTCATCATTCCTTAATGCATATTCTGTAGCTTCATCGGAAAGTTTGTAATCTTCAAGTTTTATATTCTTTATGCTTTCTGCACCGGCTGAAAAGCATAAGCCCGTTAAAACAAAGAGCAAAATAAACAAATGCCGCCGCAAATTCAAAGCAGATGTTCCGGCATGACACAGGCGCTCTGCAATAAAAGCTTTTTTCATAATTACAAGCCTCCGTTTATTTTATTCAAAAATTTCAGCGTATGCTTCCATGCACTGGTTTAATTCTTCGTTTGTGTCAGAAACCAGGCTTGCCGCAAAATAAAGCGCAACGGCTGATTCTGTCGTCAGCCGCCCCATCGGCACAGCACCTTCGCGCCACATGCGGCGGCTTGTTGTGTAGCCCGAAAAATCCAGAAGGCTCTGCTGCTGCGAGGTGCAGAAAAATGTGCAACCCTTCTTTCTGCCTTTTGTCAGCAGCGGTTTCAGCGAATAGTCGCCGTTACGCATACTGCCTGTACCGGTTTCGTATAATTCAAGAAAAATGTG
>CADBUT010000447.1 GCA_902797925.1 uncultured Spirochaetaceae bacterium | reverse complement strand
GGCGGGCACATATAATGCGCCTGTCATCGCGGCTTTTGGCTATGCGGCAGAGCTTGCAAAGCAGAATCTTGCTGAATACGAAAAGCATACAAGAGCCTTGCGCAACAAGCTCCGCGACGGCCTGCTTGCAAAAATTCCGGATATAAAGATAAACGGCCACCCGGAAAAGGTTTTGCCGAACACAATCGACATTTCTTTCCCAGGCGCGGAAGGCGAGGCAATTTTGCTGCATCTTGACTTATTGGGCGTTTCTGTTTCAACAGGTTCTGCCTGCGCTTCAGGCAGCCTTGAACCGAGCCACGTTCTGCTTGCAACAGGTCTCGGCCCAGAGCTTGCGCATGGCTCAATCCGTTTCAGCTTCGGTTTGTATTCAGAAGAATCAGACGTTGACTATATTCTTGAGAAATTTCCGCCTGTAATCGAAAATCTCAGAAAAATGTCGACAGTTTATTCGGCAAAAAAGTAAAATCATGTTTCCGAAAGTCATTGATTTCGGTATTTTATAAATAGAGATAAGACTCGTAATAATGGGAGAATTATATGTCATCAATTGAACAGTGGTTATATAGCGATATTGTAAAAGAGCATTTTACAAATCCGAAGAACGTGCTTCTTGAAGACGAATCTGCATGGCCTTGCGATGCCCGCGGAATTGTCGGCAACATCAAATGCGGCGACCAGATGCTGATTCTGCTTAGAATTGAAGGAACGACAATCAAAGACGTGCGCTGGAAGACATACGGTTGCGCAAGCGCGATTGCATCAACTTCTATTTTGTCTGAAGCCATCAAAGGCATGGACATAAAAGAAGCGTACAAGCTTAAGCCGCAGGACATTGTTGCAAAGCTCGGCGGTCTGCCGGACAACAAGATTCACTGCTCTGTGCTTGGCGATAAGGCTTTGCGTGCCGCCATCGACGATTATTGCGCAAAGAAAGGCTTGCCTTCGCTTGCCGGTTCAGAAGCTGTTGAAGTTATCTGTACATGCCTTAACATTACAGACCGTGATATAGAAGATGCTTTCAAAGCCGGTGCAAGAAATTGGGAAGATTTGCAGGCAAAGACAAAAATCGGAACAGTCTGCGGCGGCTGCAAAGAGCGCGCGCTTGAAAAGCTTCACGAATTCGAGCATTTGTACGGTTAAAACCGAGATGGATAAAACAAAAAACGGCTGACTGGACTAGCTTTTGCAGCAATCCGGAACAGCCGTTTTTTTTCGTGCGGGAGCTTAAATGCCCGGTGTTTGTGACTTGAAAATTAATAAATATCAAGAGTATAAGAAATGTTTCTTTCGTTTCCATTCAAATCGAAAGACTGAATAACAAGCAGTGTTTTTCCTTTTGTCAGGGAAGTTGTAGCAAGCAGCTGCTTTTTTTGCCCTGCAAAAATTGCATCAAAAGCATAGTTGCGCTTGCCGCCGACAAAAAGCGAACGTCCGATTTTTTTTAACATGTTATATGTAATTGTTTCAGCTTCTTTTCCGTTTATAAGCACCGTAACTTTAAAAGGCGGCTCAGGGTCGTAGCCTTCAAAATAAAGATTGTAAGTGCCGGCGGGCAGAGCTTTGTTTTGCGTAAGATTGTAAGGAAGCCCGTTTTTGTTTACCAGCGAGATGTTGTAAAGGTGCGGAACTTCTGTTTCTATTATTTTTGGCAGCAGAACAAGAGGATTTATAACAGTCTGGCTCTGAATGTCAGCAATTTTGAATTCAAGCCCCCACGGCTCTTTCTGCCAGCCTGATTTTCCGCTTACTGCAATTTCTTCGCCTTCAACGAGCATATAATCGTCCTTAGCGATTTTCAGTTCGTCAAGATTTGCGTATGTGTTCATCAGATTTTCTTCATTTACTGCAATAATGGCATTTCCCAGCGGAGAATCGAACATTGACAGGCTGTCCGAAGGTTCAAGCTGAAGAAGAATTGTTGCTGTGTCAGAGGCTTTTACTGTATCCGGGTTTGCGAAAATAATACCTGTAGAAAATGTATTTCCGCATGGTCTTGCAAATTCAACAGAAAAGTCGTCTTTTGTCTGTACTTGCTGAGGCCAGTCAACAGCTGCTGCATATTCCAATGAAAAAACTGTGATAGCTGAAAAAATAATTGCTCTAATTATCGAAGATTTCTGTAGTTTCATTTTCTGCCTCACTTCAGTTCAATATTAAGCTTTGAAATTGTTATATCGTGTCCTACAAAAAAGCCGCTTGGTGTGGCTGTTATAAAGGCGCTTTGCGCATTAAAAGAAAAATGCCCGACGCAATTTACTGCATTTTCAAGCAGATAAAGGTAAAAAACATTGTCTTCATGGGAAAGAACCAGCGAAAGATTATTGTTTTCAAGCTCTTCAATCTGAATTACAGTTCCTTTTAGAGGAATATGAGTGCTTTTAAGCTTTTTGCAGTCAACTACGCCAAGCCCGCCTTCGTATCTATAAAACACATAATTTGAATCTTTGCTGAATTGAACAAGACTGCGTGAGTGTGAATCTGAATTCAAATACTCATGGAAAATAACCTTGTGCTTAGAGCTGTCAAAGCTTGTAAGAATAAATCTCTGCTTGTTGATGCCCGCAATGCAGGCGGCCATGTCTTCAGTTTCTGAAATGTCGGCGCCAAGAATAATCTCGTTGGCACTTCCGCCCGGATAAAACGCAAATCTTTCTTTTCCGTTCGGTTCAAGACATACAAGAGCTCCGTCTGCAAAACCGATTACACTGCCTTTCTTTGATGAACTGAAAGCTGTAACAGGCGTGTAGCTCTCATAAGTCCATTCTCTTGTACCGGTAAGATTGTATTCGCTTATGGAATTTCCACCAGGCGGAAGGAGATAAATACGGTCATCTTGAATAAATGGAAAGCCTGCGCTTTTTATTGTTGCGGCAACAGAGCCGTCGATATTTTTTATTTCGATTGATTCAGAATTGTTGTCGTAAAATGACTGGAAATAACTTGAAAGGGTTGCTTTAAAAGGTATTTTCCGTGCAAAAATTATTTTACCGTCTTCCGTAAAATAGCCTGCATATTCTTTCAGTCTGAAAGGATATGCTTTGTTTTCAGAGGCATTAAAAGTGCCTGTGTATTCCTCTGTCAGTTCTTCATTATCTAAATAGACAGAATGTTCTGTCTGTAAACAGAATTCTTTATTAAGAGGTTTAATTGCGGTAACAAAATATATTAATAGAAAAAGAATGCCAAAAACCACAAAATATCTAAGATAATCTCTATAATTCATAGAAACAATGGTATAGTATCACCGCGCAAAAGGTCAAGGTTTCAGATATAAGTGCTCTGTAATACTTGACAAGAAAGCGCAATCAATGCAAAATATTCAAGAGAGTTGATAAAATTACAATGAGTTTTTATGACAAAATTAATTGTCACTCTTGTTCAGATAGATAGGGAGATGTAATGGAAGACGATATTCTTACAATCGAAGAAGTTGCGCGTTATTTGAGAGTTTCTGAACGCACTGTTTATGACTGGGCTCAAAAAGGTGAGATTCCTTCCGGAAAAATTGGTACTGTATGGCGTTTTAAAAAAGCTGAGATAGAAAAATGGGTTAACGACCGCCTGTCATCTAGTTCAAAACCAACATTACAGAATAATCAGATTCAGGTTAAGAGTATTCTTTCACCTGACAGAATTATCTTTTTGAATCATTCAACAAAGCATGATGCTCTTTTGGCACTTGCAGATAATTTAAGTACAGCTCCTCAGGTAAAAGCAAGTCAGGAGCTTTCTGTTGAAATCTTGAAAAGAGAAGGCTTGATGTCTACAGCAATAGGCCGCGGTATTGCAATTCCGCATGTGCGCCTTGCTTCTGTTACAGACCTTGTAATGTCAGTCGGTATCAGCAAAGTTAATATTCTTGATTTTCAGGCTATTGACGATGAGCCTGTCCGCCTGCTTTTCATGATTGCGGCGGCTTATAATCAGCATGCATATTATTTGCAGACACTTTCTTATTTCAGTAACCGTCTTAAGAACAGCGAGCTCCGCGATGCTCTTTTGTCTGTAGAAAATCCTATGGATGCGTACAATCTTTTGATAAACGAAAATTAAGTTTTAGTGTCATTGCCGTACTTGATGCGGCAATCTCTTGTGTCTAGTCTAATAATGAAAAAGGCTGCCAGAATGGCAGCCCTTTTTTTTGTCCCGTGTCTTATCTAGCGCCTTTCCGGCTCGAATGTTATTCCCATCCAGTTTGATGCATCGCTCTGTTCTTTTGCGATTTGACCAAAACTAACAGGCGCTGTTGTTTCGCCGATAACGTAGTTTACTCCGTCTATAGCCATTCTTGCACCGCTGCCTTCAAGTTCTGCACCGGCAAGTGCGTGCGAGTATTCGCTTGAAACAAAGAACGCGCTTCTATAGTTCATCTGCCGCAGAAGTACCGCCAGCAGAAGAGAGCGGCTGTCGCAGTCACAGCCCATGCCTGTAAGCGCACCCGGCAGAGATGTTAAGTCGCTGCCTTCAAGGTCTCTTTTATATTCAAAGCCCTGAGTCCACTTAAGCAGCGTCTCTGCAAGCTCGCGCCTGTCTTTTATTGCATTTTCGCCGAATGTAAGTTCATTCTGAATTGCAAATGCGCAGTTTTTTAAGCGCCTGTATGCGTCTCTGTAGACAGTCTTGTAAAAGCGGCTGCAGGCTTCCTGACCGAGCCCGTATTTGTTTTCAATTACCAGAATCGTATATTCGCGGTCAATTACATACTGGTTTGCGTCCCCGTCAGACTGGTCAATAAGCGTATTGATTTTTCTGCCGGCAATTTCAAGCGAAATTTGTTTTTCACCTTCAGACGGAAAGGCAAAAGTTGTGAACGGACCTGCTTCAAAATTTGAGCCGTAGTCAGTTGTAAGGCTGTCGATAGACGAAATTATAAGCGTCTCGCAAAGCGATGCATCCGGCTCGTTTTCAGGATAAAAGCCGAGCATTGCAACATAACCTTTGTCCTGTGGAAGCTCTGCCGCAACCGCCCAGCCGAGATTAGCCGAATACTGGTCAAAAGCAAGAGAAATTTGTGCAACCGCCGCGTCTCTGTTGCGCCATTCAAACGAAGCGGCTTCTGCTGTACCGTAAAGCTGCTTTGCAATGTCCTTGACGACTGCTTCTGAGCTTTTGTATTTGTTCTTCTCGTAAGTGCAGAGCAGAAGTTCAACCGGAAGAATAGAGCTTGAAAACTGATAGCGGTCATTCCCGTTTGAGCCTGTCATCGAAAAGTCGTCCGGTAAATTTATAGAATAATTCAGTGTAGGCGATGAAAATTGAATTGCGGAGAGGTTTTGTACTGCCAGCAAAAGTATAATGCAGCAAGTGACGAAAAATCGGTGTTTCATTTTAGTCTCCCATAATAATCTCAAAATTGAAATTTAATCGGAATTTATCTATACTTAGTGAATGCAGGTTATTCCAATTCTTTATGAAAATAACGACATTCTGATTGTAAACAAACAAAGCGGGCTTGCGGTACAGGGCGGAGAAGGAATTTTACATCCTCTTGATGAAGTTCTTGCGGAACAGATTGGACAGAAAGTTTTTCTGGTTCACCGTCTTGACCGCGACACCGCCGGAATTCTTGTTGTTGCAAAGAATCCTAAGGCTGCCGCAAAATACACTGAAATTTTCGGTACTAAAAAAGCCAGAAAAGAATACTGCGCTTTTTGCTGCGGTCTGCCGCCGAAAGAGGGCGGTGTAATTGATACTGCCGTTGAGCAGAAAGGCGCGGAAAAATCTGCACTGACACGCTATCAGGTTATGGCTAAGTCTGTCTTTAAAACTGAAGGCTCCGCCATCAATCTTTGTATGATTAAATGGAACATCGAAACCGGCCGTATGCACCAGATTAGGATTCACGCTGCAAAGCTCGGTGCGCCAATTATTGGCGACGACAAGCATGGTAATTTCAAGACCAACAAAATCTTGAAGAAGGCTCTCGGCGCAAAAAAGCTTATGCTTGCGGCTGTAAAGCTTTCAATTCCGGTCAATGCAGACGGCAGAGAAACCGTCAGAACTTTTGAAATTCCGCTGCCTGAGCATATGCAGCGTTTTGCAGAAGACATTGGATTTTGACACTTGGAAGTGTCACGAACTTTTTTAGGGGAGACAAGAACCTCTACTCGCAAGCGGGTTCTTTTCTCCCCTAAAACCCCCTCTTTTTCCCAGCAGCGATTAGGGGCTTGCTTCGCGCCCCTAATAACCCCAGATTGTTCAAGTATTATCGATTGAACTCCGCTTTTTGAGA
Organism: uncultured Spirochaetaceae bacterium; assembly: GCA_902797925.1. Classification (GTDB taxonomy): domain Bacteria; phylum Spirochaetota; class Spirochaetia; order Treponematales; family Treponemataceae; genus UBA1240. The sequence continues at coordinate 528 of CADBUT010000447.1, read as the reverse complement.
TTAACCTGGTCACTGAGCGGAGTCGAAGTGACCAAGAAAGTGGGCTTTTGCAAAGACTGCCGGTTTTTGCAAAGCAAAAAGCGGCGCTTTTCTCGGCTTGAGCTTCAATCGTAGATTAAGCTGCTGCGAAAAGAGACCCTAAGCACCCCCGATTTGTACATATCTTTTAGTTATGCACAATACTAAATATAGCCGGTGTACATACGCCTTGCAGTTTTCGCCAGAAAACTGCGCCGTTTTGCCAGATTGCTCTATTTCTGTAGATAAAACCCAATGCAAAACGCCTCTACTTCGGAAGCGGGGGTTTCTTTCCCCTTTAACCTCTATCTTCCCCAGCACCGCTTAGGGGACTACTTCGTGTCCCCTTAGAAACCCCGGTTTATACATAATCTTTATCGATAAAACTTCGCTTGGGCAGATTAATCTGGTCATTGAGCGTTGGTTGGTGAGCGTAGTCGAACCAAGTCGAAATGACCAACGGTGGAAGCTTTTGCACAAAGGCTGCTCTCGGACGGTTAAACTGCTGCC
>CADBUT010000446.1 GCA_902797925.1 uncultured Spirochaetaceae bacterium | reverse complement strand
GAAACAAGCCTGCCTTATCCTCGTTTTTTGCCGGAAAAATTTATGCGCGGCGTACGCGTTGACGGCGTTTTCTATAAATGCAAATTTGCAGAAGGACTTTCGTCACATAAGATGCGCATTGTGCTTATAGAAGGCAAAAACCGTGAAATCAGGCGTGTTATAGAATCTTTTGATTTGCGCGTAAAGTCGCTTGCACGCGTAAGAATCGGTTCGATTACAGCAGATTTGCCGGACGGCGGCACTCTCAATACTGGTGAATTCAGGGAATTGACTGCTGACGAAGTAAAGAGCCTTCTTGAGCTGTGCCGCAAAAACAAAGAAACGCCGTACAGATACACACATGAAAGAACCCGCTCAATAGAAGTTGTGCAAAAGCAGGGCGGGGCGTCGCTTTATAAGAGGAGAAACTATGGTAGTAGCAATTGACGGACCGGCAGGAGCTGGAAAAAGCACAATTGCAAAAGAAATTGCAAAGAGACTGAACATCACATTTCTTAATTCCGGCAGCTTTTACAGGGCAATTACGCTTTCGCTGCTTGCTTCTAAAGTGAATCTTGATGACGAAAAAGCTGTAATTGACCATGCCGCCGCACTTGATATTGACTATGTGAACAGCCGCCTGGTATTGAACGGCGTTGACGTTGAGGATAAGCTTCATACAGACGAGATTGACGCGAATGCTTCAAAGGTTTCGTCTTATGTTGAAGTGCGCCACATCGTTAACGATAAAATCCGCAAGATTACGAAAAAAATCAGCATTGTCTGCGAAGGCCGCGACATGACAACTGTTGTTTTTCCAAATGCTGAATACAAATTCTATCTTGACGCGTCGATTGAAGCGCAGGCGATGCGCCGCTTCAAGCAGGGCGTAAGCAGCATGTCTTTGGAAGAAATTAAGGCTGCAATCAAAAAAAGAGACGAACTTGACAAAAATAAGGCAGAAGGTTCATTAAAAATTGCATCAGATGCCGTTTACATAGATTCTTCAGACTTGACGATAGAGCAGGTTTGTGAGATAATTCTAAGCAAAATTCATATATAAGGGTTTAATATGGCAGAGAAGGACGTGGTAATGAACGAATCTCAGGACGCTAAAGAGAACGTTCAGACACAATTACAGGAAGAGTATCTTAAGAGTCTCGATTCTCTTGAAGAGGGGCAATTAAAAGAAGGCGTAGTCATCCAGGTAACATCGGATCAGGTTTTTGTTGATATTGGCTATAAGTCAGAGGGAAGAATTCCTATTTCGGAATTTTCAATTCTTCCGAAAATTGGCGATAAAGTAAATGTTGTTCTTGTTTCAAAAGAAGGACGGCATGGTGAAGTTATTGTTTCAAAACAGAAAGCTGACAGCAAAGCAGCTGTAAAGATTGTTCGTCAGGCATTTAATGACAAGACACCTATTGAAGGTACAATTGAAAAAGTAGTAAAGGGCGGTTTTAGCGTAAACTTCGGTGGCGATACAACTGCTTTCTTGCCTATAAGTCAGTCAGATACATCAAAAGTAGATCATCCTGAAAAACTTGTTGGTCTTAAGAGCAAGTTCTACATTGACCGTTTGTATTCAGATAATAAATTGAATGTTGTTGTAAGCCGCAGAAAGTATCTTGAAGAGACAATGCAGGCTAACCGCAACGAGTTCTTCAACAACGTAAAGATTGGCAGCACAGTAGAAGGTGAAGTTAAGAGCTTCACAAGCTTCGGTGCTTTCATCGATTTGGGCGGCTTCGACGGCCTGCTTCATATCAACGATATGAGCTGGGGTCATGTTACACGCCCGAAAGACTTTGTTAAGAAAGGTCAGAAGATTAAGCTCAAGGTTATCCGCCTTGACCCAGAAGAGAAGAGAATCAACCTTTCTTTGAAGCATTTCACAGAAGATCCGTGGCTTCACTTTGAAGAGAAATATCATGTAGATGATATCGTAAAGGGAAAAGTAACAAAGCTTACAGAATTCGGCGCTTTCATTGAGCTTGAAGAAGGCATTGAAGGTCTTGCCCATATCAGCGAATTCTCTTGGGTTAAGAAAGTTAACAAACCGGAAGACGTTGTGAAAATCGGTGATGAAGTTGAATGCATGATTCTCGGCTATGACATTCAGGCTGGCCGCGTTTCGCTCGGTCTCAAGCAGTGCACTGAAAACCCATGGGACAAAATCGCAGACAAATATCCGGTTGGAACAAAAATTTCAGGCGAAGTTGCCAAAATTACAAATTCTGGCGCTTTCATCAAGATTGAAGACGGCATCGACGGCTTCCTTCATGCAGATGACTTGTCTTGGACAAAGAAAGTTAAGCATCCTGGCAGTGAACTGACTGTTGGTCAGAAGCTCGATGTAGTTGTTACAGAGATTGATCCTGAAATGCACCGCATTAAGGTTGGTGTTAAACAGCTTACAGACGATCCTTGGAAGGCTTTCTGTGAAAACTACCACCACGGTTCGATTCTCGAAGGCGAAGTTGTTTCAATCACTGATTTCGGCGTATTCGTACGTGCTCCAGGTGGAATCGAAGGCTTGATCAATAAAGCAAACCTCTCTGAAGACCGTGAAGTTCCTTATGAAGAGGCTGTTAAGAAGTACAATGTCGGCGATAAGATCAAAGTGTTTGTTGTTGATGTTTACCCTGAAAAACAGAAAGTTGCTTTCTCAATCCGTGACATTAAGCGCGCACAGGAACGCGAAGAAATGGCACGTTACTTGTCATCAAACCAGAATGAGGGCGAAGGCTCTTATACTCTTGGCGACATGATTAAGAACAAGAAATAACTTTTATAAGTTTGAACTAATAACAAACCTGTTCGGAAATCAGAGATTTTAGAACAGGTTAAATGCATTGCTTTAGGGCAGTGCATTTTTTTTATAGGAGT
>CADBUT010000445.1 GCA_902797925.1 uncultured Spirochaetaceae bacterium | reverse complement strand
TACGATGCAGGACGTTTTCCTGTTTTCAGATTCAGTTATAGAGAACATACGCTTTGCGAATCCGGAAGCAGGCTTTGACGAAGTTGAGCGTGCCGCCAAGCTTGCGCGCGTCAAAGACTTTATTGCAGACTTGACCGACGGCTATGACACAGTTGTCGGCGAGCGCGGTGTCGGTCTTTCGGGCGGTCAGAAACAGCGCATTGCGCTTGCAAGGCTTTTCCTTGCAAACCCCAAAGTGATGATTCTTGACGACACTACTTCAGCTGTAGACACAGAAACTGAAGAGCGCATCAGAAAATCAATCAAAGAACAGTCAAAAGGACATACGAGCTTTATTATCAGCCACCGCATTTCGTCATTCGAAAATGCAGACATAATTCTGGTAATTGAAAACGGCGAAATAACGCAGAGCGGAACGCATGACGAGCTTATAAAGCAGAACGGCTATTACAGCCATGTCTACAAGAACCAGAACGAACTTTGACACCTATAAGGAACTAAAATGGCACGGAATAGATTTGACGAAGACGAACTTGACGACAGAAAAATTGATGTTCACATAATTGCACGGCTTTTCCATTGGATAAAGCCGTATAAAAAGCAGATGATTCTCTCATGCCTTGCCATGCTTGCGGCTTCGGGCGTTTCGCTCATAAGCCCGCTGCTTATAAAGATTGCCATAGACAAGGCGATTCCGCAAAAGAACATGCACATGCTTTTCGGCCTTGCCGCATTGCTGCTGTGCAATTCGGTCATTGTTTGGCGGCTGCTCGTCGTAAAGCTAAAGCTTATGACGAGGGCAGCTCAAAAAATAATAGTTGAAATCAGGCGCGACATTTTCGCGAAGCTTCAGGCACTGCCTTTCACTTATTTTGATTCGCGTCCGCACGGCAAGATTCAGATAAGGGTTGTAAACTACGTCAACTCGCTTTCAGATTTGCTTTCAAACGGAATAATTCAGCTTGTAAGCGACCTTTTCAATATAATAGTGATTCTCTGCTTTATGTTTGCCATAGACACACGCCTTACGCTAATCTGCATGGCCGTGCTGCCGCTGCTTTTGATTACGCTGCTTTCGCTCAAAAAAGTGCAGCACAAGGCTTGGCAGATGGTAAGCTACAAGCAGTCTAACCTCAACGCATATCTTAGCGAAAGCTTGAACGGCATGAAAATTACGCAGAGCTTTTCGCGCGAAAGCATAAACATGAACATTTTCCGCGGTCTCTGCAACGAATGGAAAAAAACTTGGATGAAGGCCGTAAACATCAACAACATAATCTGGCCTGTTATCGATAATCTTTCGACTTTCGGCGTAACGCTTGTTTATATGGCCGGAATTCAGTGGCTCGGTGCGGCTGTTTCAATCGGAACGCTCGTCGCTTTTTCGGGCTACATCTGGCGTTTCTGGAATCCGATTCAGAATCTCGGCAATTTCTACAATTCTATGGTGACGACCGGCGCATATATGGAGCGCATTTTTGAGCTGCTTGACGAAGATGAAGACATTACAGACAAGCCCGGCGTTACAGATTTGCCGCCGATACGCGGGCATGTGTCTTTCAGAAATGTGAATTTCTCTTATGAGAAAGGCAACCCGATTCTGAAGAACATCAATTTTGAGATTGAGCCTGGCACGCAGGTCGCCATCGTCGGCCCTACAGGCGCAGGCAAGACAACGATTGTCAACCTGCTTTCGCGCTTTTATAACCCTGATGACGGTCAGATTCTTATAGACGGAATTGACACGCAGCAGCTTAAGATTAAATCGATAAGAAAGCAGGTCGGCGTAATGCTTCAAGACAGCTTCTTGTTTTCTGGCACAATAATAGAGAACATTCGCTACGGCAAGCTTGACGCCACAGACGAAGAAGTAATCAGAGCCGCCAAGACTGTTCAGGCTCATGAGTTTATAAGCGCTTTCAAAGACGGCTACAACACTGTGCTGCATGAAAACGGCGGCGGGCTTTCGACAGGCCAGAAGCAGCTTATAAGCTTTGCGCGTGTACTTTTGTCTGACCCGCGCATTCTTATACTTGACGAAGCGACATCTTCCGTAGACTCAGAAACTGAAAGACTGCTTCAAAAAGGGCTTGCTGAACTATTAAAGAACCGCACTTCGTTCATCATTGCGCACCGGCTTTCTACAATCAGAGAGAGCGACATAATCTTTTATGTGAATGACGGCGAAATCAAAGAACGCGGTAACCACGCTGAGCTGATGGCATTGAAAGGCGAATACTACAAGCTTGCAACAAGATAATTCTTTTCAAGGAAGTTTAATCTACCGTTTTGCCGGATTAAGCTGAAAAGGCTGCTTGAGTTAACGCGAAATGCCGGCTGTATTCTGCGAGAATTTTTCGATACCTTGCGCAATCTGCTGAAGAGT
>CADBUT010000444.1 GCA_902797925.1 uncultured Spirochaetaceae bacterium | reverse complement strand
CGTCCCTTCGTTTCTGGGAAGAGCTTTTCGTCAAGCTTGAACGCAATCTGCCCTACCATGGCGATGCCGACATCTTCGTTGTCTTCATCAAGCAGATGCAAATTGTAATATGGGCACGGCTTGCCGATTGAGCCGGGCTTTATCTTTTCGCCTTCAAAATTGAAAAGGCAGACAGTAGTTTCGCTTTGACCGAAACCTTCGTGAATCTCAAGGCCGGTAATCTCTTTCCAGCGGTTGAAAACTTCTTCGCTCAAAGGCTCGCCCGCAGTTGAGCAGTGCTTCAAGCTTGAAAGGTCGATGCCGCTCAAATCTTCTTTAATAAGATATCTGTAAATCGTAGGCGGCGCGCAGAACGTGGTTACGCGGTGTTTTTCAACCTGATGAAGCAAATCAATCGGCTTGAAGCGCGAATGATAGTCGTATACAAAAAGCGCGGTCTCGCAAATCCACTGACCGTACAGGCGGCCCCAAGAAGTTTTTGCCCAGCCGGTGTCTGCTACAGTAAGGTGCAGCCCGCCGTTCTGAACCTGCTGCCAGAATTTGGCCGTCGTAATGTGGCCAAGCGGATAAAGAAAGTTGTGAATCGCAAGCTTCGGATGGCTCGTTGTGCCGCTGGTGAAATAACCGAGCATGTAGTCTGAATTAGTTGAAACTTGTTCGCGCGGCGGTGCCTTGAACGGCGTGGCATTTGCAACGCCCTTTGTAAAGTCGTCCCAGCCTTCAGGCGGATTTTCTACAGGGCGGTCAATGCCAAGCTCGTTTACAAAAATGCAGTGCTTTACAGACGGCGATTTTTTCCACGCTTCGTTGATATGCTGAATAACGTCGGGCACTGTTACGGCAACAATTGCCTTTATGCTGACCATGTTATTGCGGTATTCAATGTCTTCTGTTGTAAGCATGTGGCTTGCAGGAATTGCTACAGCGCCGATTTTGTGCAGCGCCATCATGCTGATCCAGAATTCGTAGCGGCGCTGCAAGATAAGCATAACCATGTCGCCGCGCTTAATTCCAAGACTCTGAAAGAACGATGCGGCCGCATCAGAAAGCTGCTTCATCTTGCCGAAAGAAATCTCGTAATAATCGTCCTCGTCATTCGTCCACACAAGAGCCGGTGCGTCAGGCTTTTTGGCAGCCAGAACGTCCATTACATCATAAGCAAAGTTAAAATTTGCAGGAACTTTAAGCTCGTAGTTTTTATAAAAATCATCGTAAGAATCAAATTTGGTGCGTGAAATAAACTGTTCTTCCATTTCATTGTTTCCTTGTCAAAGCTGGATTTTCAGCGCCTTCAAACTGAAATGTTGCCCGCACAGCGCAGGCTTTTTTTGATGCCTTATCTTCAGCTTTCAAGACCGTTCATAATTATTGTGATGAAGCGGCATCTTTTGTTGTTCAAGCAGTTCTGACCATGAGGCTTGGTAGAATCGAAGTAAAGTGAGTCCCCCTCATGGAGGACGACTTCGCTCTTGCCTATCTGCACGACCATGTCGCCTTCGACACAATAATTGAACTCCTGACCAGGATGTGTCGTCGTGTGAATTTCGTCAATATCGCCGGGATTAATCGTTACGAGGAAAGGATCTATCAGACGGTTCGCAAAGCCAAAAGCAAGCGATTCAAAGTGATAGTCTGCAAGGCGGTCTACTGTTGCGCCTTTTCCTTTTGGTGTAACGAAATATGAAACTTTTTTAGGCTCTTCGCCTGTTATGAAAGTCGAAATGTCAATGTTAAACTTTTTGCCAAGGCTGAACATAACGCCAAGCGGAATGTCCACAGTGCCGCTTTCGTACTGTCTGTACTGCTCAACTGAAACCTTGCAGATTTCAGCAGCTTCTTCTTCGCTAAGGTCGAAAATGTCACGCAAACCTTTGATGCGTTCTGCTACAGCTTTAATTTCTGAAATTGTATTCATAATATCAAGACTATATCACAATTTAGTTTTTTTGCAAACTATGCAGCGCAAGAAGCGTGCCCCGGTGCAGAAGACCCCGAAACAAGTTCGGACTGACCGGGGCACACATCATTTTAGCTGAAAAAAGTGGTTATGGAGCTACCCCAAAAACATACAACACTGTCATTCCGAACTTGTTTCGGAATCTAGCTGTTTTTGCGGGCGTCGTTGGCGCGGATGTCTTTGCGCTTAATCTTGCCGCTTATCGTCTTAGGCAGTTCGGTAACGAATTCGACGATTCTAGGATATTTGTACGGTGCTGTAGTCACCTTTACAAATTTCTGAATATCCTTTACAAGCCCATCGCTCGGTGAATAGCCTTTGGCAAGCACGATTGTAGCCTTTACGACTTGACCGCGCACAGGATCTGGCGCAGCAGTGACGGCGCACTCAACAACAGCCGGGTGCTGCATGAGAACGCTTTCAACTTCAAAAGTGCCGATTCTGTAGCCGGAACACTTGATTACATCGTCGCTGCGGCCGGTAAACCAGAAGAAGCCGTCTTCATCGCGCCAAGCTGTGTCACCTGTAAAATAGTAGCCGTCACGGATAACTTCTTTTGTCTTAGCCTGGTCGCGGTAATATTCGATGAACAAGCCCGGGAATCTTCCGTTTTTAAGCGGGAACGCGATTTCGCCGTCTTCACCGTCTTCGCAAGGTTCGTTTTCGTCATTCAGAAGCACAACGTTATAATATGGCGCAGGCTTACCG
>CADBUT010000443.1 GCA_902797925.1 uncultured Spirochaetaceae bacterium | reverse complement strand
GGAAATCTTGGAGAGCGTAAAAGAATATTACAAGAAATTCATGCAGAAGCCTGAATACAAGGACGGCGACCGCATTGCTTATGCAAGCCGCGTGTTCGATGAAAAGGAGATGATGAACCTTACGGACGCCGCGCTTGAGTTTTGGCTTACGAGCGGCCGCTACACCGACAAGTTTGAAAAGCAGCTCGGCGAATATCTCGGCACTCCGTTCGTCTCGCTAGTGAATTCGGGCAGCTCGGCAAACCTACTTGCATTCATGGCGCTTACGTCGCCGCTTTTGAAAGAGCGGCAGATTCAGCGCGGTGACGAGGTAATCACCGTTGCCTGCGGCTTTCCGACAACCGTAACGCCGATGCTTCAGTACGGCGCTGTGCCTGTTTTTGTTGATGTAACGATTCCGCAGTATAATATTGATGTTGCCCAGCTTGAAGCAGCGTTAAGCCCTAAGACGAAAGCCGTGATGATTGCGCATACGCTCGGCAATCCGTTTGAGCTTAAGGCTATAACGGCGTTCTGCAAGAAGCACAATCTCTGGCTAGTTGAAGACAACTGCGATGCGCTCGGCTCTGAATATACGCTTGACGGCAAAACTTACAAGACCGGTACTGTCGGTGATATCGGCACATCAAGCTTTTATCCGCCGCACCACATGACGATGGGCGAGGGCGGTGCAGTTTACACAAAAAATCCGCTGCTTCACAAAATAATCCGCTCTTTTCGTGACTGGGGGCGCGACTGCGTTTGCCCAAGCGGCCATGACGGCATATGCGGTCACCGCTTTGATCGTCAGTTCGGCACGCTACCTCTCGGCTATGACCACAAATATACGTACAGCCACTTTGGCTATAACCTCAAGGCTACAGACCTTCAGGCGGCCATCGGTTGCGCACAGCTTGAAAAGTTTCCAAGCTTCGTTGAGCGCCGCAAAGAGAATTTCGCGCGTCTCCGCAAGGGGCTTGAAGCCTTGCAGGATAAGCTTATTCTGCCCGAAGCTGCCCCGGACAGCGACCCGAGCTGGTTTGGCTTTATGATTACATGCAGGGAAGGCGTAAGCCGCAACGAGCTTGTAAGCAAAATTGAAGCTGCAAACATTCAGACCCGCATGCTCTTTGCCGGAAACATTACGCGCCACCCGTGCTTTGACCAGATCCGCGGCACAGATGCTTACCGCGTAATAGGCAATCTTGAAGTGACCGACCGCATAATGCGCGACACCTTCTGGATTGGTGTATACCCCGGCATGACAGATGCTATGATTGACAAGATGATTGAAGTTATTAAGGCGAGTTTGTAAGGATAAAAATATGTCAATAGAACTATTGGATTGTACGCTTCGTGATGGTGCTTATATAAATAATTCAGAATTTGGTGAACCTGCTTTAAAGGGTATAATCAAACATTTACAGGATGCTCATGTAGAAATTATAGAATGTGGCTGGTTAAAAGATTATCCTCATAAAGAAGGCAGCAGCTATTTTCATATTCCTTATGATATAAAACAGTATATTCTCGAGAAAAAATCTTCATCAACTTATGTCACAATGATTGACTATAACCGTTATGATGATTCTGTTCTTCCTGTTTGTGATGGAAAATCAGTTGATGCTGTTCGTGTCGTTTTTCCTCATGGTAAACATGAAGAAGGAATTGCAATTGGTGAGCGGATAAAACAAAAAGGTTATAAGATTTACTTTCAGGCTGCTAATACACTTGCTTATTCAAATGATGATTTGGTTGAATTAGCAAAAGCTATAAATAAGGTAAAGCCTGTTGCAGTTTCTATCGTTGATACCTTTGGGGCAATGTATGATAATGATCTTGAACGTATTTTTTCTATTCTTGACCGAGAGCTTGATAAGTCAATTAAAATCGGATTCCATGCACACAACAATCAGCAGCTAGCATTTGCGCTTTCATCTCGCTTTGTTGAACTCGCTGAGAAATCTGGGCGAGATGCAATTGCAGATGCTTCCCTTTGCGGTATGGGACGGGGGGCTGGAAATACTACGACAGAGCTTATGGCAAGTTATCTGAATCGTAAACATCATAAGAATTATGATATGAATGAAATACTTGATGCCATCGATATGTATATGACCGGCTTTGAGGAAAAATATTCATGGGGTTATTCAACACCTTACTTTATTGCAGGACTTTATCAGTGTCATGTAAATAATATTGCCTATCTTCAGAAAAATCATAGAACTAATGCCAGAGATATGAGCAATATTATTGCATCTCTCAGTCAGACTGAACGCAGATCTTATGATTATGATTTGCTTGAAAAACATTATCTTGAAAATCAGGGAAGACTTGTAGATGATTCAAAAGCAATTGAAACATTAAAAAATGCTGCGTCAGAGCGAAAAGTTCTTCTTCTGGCACCTGGAAAAACAATCATTTCTCAAAAAGAAAAAATTTTAGATTTTATAAAAAAAGAAAATCCCCTGGTAATTGCGGTAAATGCAATTCATAAGAATTATGACTGCGACTATATAAGTTTTATAAATTCTGTTCGCTATCAGTATGCAAAAGATGCATACGGAAAAGAATTTGATTCTCATAAAAAAATCCTTCTTTCAAATATAAAAACTTCTGGTGATGCAAACGAACTGGTTATAAATTTCAACAGTGTTATTAAGCGAGGTTGGGAACATTTTGACAATGCCGTAATTTGTATGTTACGTCTTCTTGCT
>CADBUT010000442.1 GCA_902797925.1 uncultured Spirochaetaceae bacterium | reverse complement strand
CACAAACGCCGCAAGCGAGCCGCACGTTCAGGATGTGTGCAAAATGCTCAATGCGATGGGCGCAAAAATAAGCGGCATCGGCTCGAACATTCTGAATATCAAAGGCGTTGCGTCGCTGCATGGCTGTGAATACGAAATCGGGCCTGATTACATGGAAATCGGCTCGTTCATCGGGCTTGCGGCTGCCACAAAAGGCTCAATTACAATTACCGGCGTAAATCCGCGCGACATGCGCCCGATAAAGCTTGCATTCGGCGAGCTCGGCATTACATGGACTATTGAAGGCGACACGCTGACAGTGCATTCAGGCCAGTCAATGAAAGTGAACACCGACTTGGGCGGCATGATTCCAAAAATAGATGATTCGCCGTGGCCGGGATTTCCGCCTGATTTGACAAGCATTATGACAGTTGTTGCAACCCAAGTTGAGGGTACTGTGCTGATTCACGAGAAGATGTTCGAATCAAGAATGTTCTTCGTTGACAAGCTTATCGGCATGGGTGCGCGCATTACGCTCTGCGACCCGCACCGCGCCGTTGTTTCCGGACCGAGCAATTTGCACGGTTCAGAGCTTGTTTCGCCAGACGTGCGCGCCGGCATGGCAATGATTATTGCCGCAATGAGCGCACACGGCGAAAGCGTAATCCGCAACGTCTATCAAGTTGAGCGCGGCTACGAGCATCTTACTGAGCGGCTTCAAAGCCTCGGCGCGCACATCGAAAGACGGACAGTTTAATCTCAGTTTTGTCAGAAGCTTCAATTTGTATGTTCAATTCAGATTGAAGCTTCTTTTGTAGGTGAATATCAAATAGAATTTGCTCACTTTTGCTATTTTGAGACAAAATTCAAATGTCGGGTTTGCGATTGGGCATAATCTACAGAAAGGGATACATCGGCAAACCCTGCTAGTTTCCGCTTCGCGAAAACTAGAAAAGTTATGTACAATGTTCCATTTTGAACGAAATATCAAATGATATTTGTCTCCTTTTTGCATTTTGGGCAAAATATCATTTGATAATTGCTTCCTTTTCGCATTTTGGGCGAAATATCAAATGATAATTGTCTCCTTTTCGCATTTTGAACGAAATATCAAATGAAATTTGCTTCCTTTTTTCATTTTGAGCAAAATTTCATTTGATATTTTACTGATTGTTTGATGTCCAATGAAATATCAAATGAATTTTAGGTGATTTTGCTGATTCAGCCTCTTTTTGCAGACCAGTATATTTAAACCGTGAATAATTTATCTGTTTCTATGCTTTTTACGTCCGGCATGGTTTTGCAGCGCAATGCCACGACCGTCATTTCAGGCGGCGCACCTGCCGGTTCAGTTGTAACTATCAGTTTTTGCCAAAAACAATACGAGGCAGCTGCTTCAGACAGCGGAAAATGGCGCATCGCCGTCAGCTGCGGCGAAGCATGCGGTCCAAAAACAATGAATATAAGCTGCTCTAACGGCGAAAAGCTCGATTTGGCCGATGTCTACGTCGGCGAAGTCTGGCTCTGTTCAGGGCAGTCGAACATGCAGCTGCCGATGGACAGACTCCGCTACAAATTTCCGCAAGAGATGACCGCGCCCAAAAACGACAAAATCCGCATGTTCACAGTGCCGATAAAAGTGCGCTACAGCTCTTCTTCTGAAGCGACGAACGGCGTGCTTGACGAAGGTGCTGAAATCGACTGCTCTGGCGGCGCTGTTCCTGTATGGCAAGCCGCTTTAAGCGAGACAATCGCAAGTTTTTCGGGCAGCGCATACTTTTTTGCGAAAAACCTTGCCGAAAAGCTCGGCGTAACTGTCGGAATAATACTCGCAGCGCAGGGCGGCTCGCCTGTAACGTCTTGGATGGGCGAAAAAAGCCTTGAAGCTTTCCCGGATTACGCCGCACAGCGCAAAAAATTCCTTGACAGCTCATATTGTTCAGACTTGAAAAAGCGCATAGAAACAGGGCTTGAACGCTGGAACAAGCTCTGCAATGAGCGCGACACCGGTACGCCTCAAAAATGGCATGAAAAACCTTTTGAAAACGAAAAGACGCTGAGCCTTCCGGGGGCTCTTGCAGACAAAAGCTTTGCAGGCGTAATCTGGCTTCAAAAAGATGTTGAGCTTACGGCGGCGCAGCTTTCAGCTTTTAAGAAAAACGGCGCCTGGCTCTGGCTTGGCACTATCGTAGACCTTGATTTTGTCTGGGTGAACGGCACAAAAGTCGGCACAACATGGTACTTGTATCCACCGCGCCGCTATCAGATTGACCCGAATCTGCTGCACGAAGGTAAAAACCGCATAGCCGTTCGCGTCGTTTCATCTGGCAGAAGCGGCGGCGCAAAGTTCATTCCGCTAAGACCTTACGCGCTTTTTTCAGGCGACATCATCAGCGGCACAGACTGGCAGCAAGTCTTTGACACAGGCGCAATCACCAAAGTATACAAGCCTGAGCTGCTCAAAGAAAAGCTTTCGGCCGGCGGCGTCTGCATCAGCCTTGAAGGTGAATGGCAAAGCCGCATAAGCTGTTCGGTTGAGCCGCGCAGTGATGAGCATTTCTTTGAGTGGGAACCTTCTGCATTGTATTACGGAATGCTCGAACAGTGTTTCGATTATGCCGTAAAAGGCGCGGTCTGGTATCAGGGCGAATCAAATGCCGAAAGATACGCCGAATATGCAGATTTGCTCGTTGCAATGGCGAAAGACTGGCGCGAACATTTTGTGCATTGCCCCGAAAAGCTTATGCCGTTCATAATTGCGGAACTGCCGTGCTTCAACGACATTAATTTGCTTACAGACAAATGCGACTGGGCGTTTTTGCGCGAACAGCAGCATGATGCGGCCGCGAAGCTTGGAAATGCGGCCGTCGCTACGCTTATTGACTGTGGCGAATGGAACGAGCTTCACCCCGAAGACAAAGCGACCGTGGGCAGACGCTGCGCAGAGCAGGCTTTGCGGTTGGGTTATGGCGATGCAGAAGCGCCGGTCGCACCAAAAGCGAAAAGTTTCAGCTTAAAAGGCGATGCCGTTATTGTTGAGATTGACTGCGGAAAAGATGAGCTTGTCTGCCGCAATCCACAAATTTCAGGCTTTACCGCGCTTATAAAGCAGGACAACGAAAGCAAGATTGTGCCGCTAAAGGCAAAACTTTTAGGCGGCAACAAAATCGAAGTTGATTTGAAAGCCGCGCTTGAAACAGGTGCAGAGCTTCTTGAGCTGCGCTATCTTTTTGTCGATTGTCCGTCGGAAGTATCGCTTTTCTCTAAAAACGGAAGCGTACCGCTCAAGCCGTTCAGGAAAGGCTTCAAAGACATTTGATCTGCTCAGAAAATCTGCAAGTTTCCGAATCTGCAAAATGGCAGAGATTTAAAGTCACACTTGAAATCTCCGCCGGATCTTCAGCTATTTCAGGTTTTCGGGGTTGAGGCCTTCAAGCTGGGGCAGCACAAAGCGGCCGTCTTTTCTGATAAGCACGTCGTCAAACCAGATTTCGCCGCTGCCGTATTCTGGCCGTTGAATCAGCACCAAATCCCAGTGGACGGCGCTCTTGTTTCCGTTGTTGCAGTCGTCGTAGCTGTTGCCGGGCGTAAAATGAATTGAGCCTGAAATTTTTTCATCGAACAGCGTTTCTTTCATCGGCGACAAAATGTAGGGATTTACGCCCAAAGCGAATTCGCCGACAAAGCGCGCGCCGCTGTCTGTATCAAGCACTTTGTTTATGCGCTCGGTGTTGTTGGCGGTGGCCTTTATGATTTTTCCGTCTTTAAACTCAAAGCTGATGTTTTCATACAAAAAGCCGCCCTCAAGGCTCGGCGTGTTGTACGAGATTCTGCCGTTTACAGAATCTTTGACCGGCGCGGTATAGACTTCGCCGTCAGGAATGTT
>CADBUT010000441.1 GCA_902797925.1 uncultured Spirochaetaceae bacterium | reverse complement strand
TTATCAAGACAGTAATGGCAAATTCGTTATTGTAGATTATAAGACAGACATCGAGATTGCGCCCGAAAAATATTACGAGCAGCAATGTGCCTACAGATTTGCCGTAAAAGAGATGCTCGGCTTGAAAGACGAAAAAGAGATTGCGCTCAAGCTTTATTTTTTGCGCTACGGCCAGGAAATAGACATAACCGAAGCGGTCAACAGCATCAACTTGAGCGATGAATTGATGCAGAATCTGCTGTCAGATGCTAACCGTTAATCGCGGTTGCGGCAGTTTCAAGCTTGATGATTTCTTCAGTTGAGAAAATCTGATCCATGTTCAAGATTATGATAAATGTGTCGTCGCGCTTGCCGATGCCGCGTATGAACTGAGCTGCAATGCTGTTGCCGAATTTCGGCGACGGCTCAATCTCTTCGTCAGACAAATCAACAACTTCTTGCACAGAATCAGCGATTGCACCGAAAGTCACGGTCTTGCCTTCTGCATTTTTAACTTCCATTACGATTATCCGCGTTTCTTTGGTCGGCTCTGTGTCTTCCATGCCGAATTTCTTGCGGAGATTCACCACAGAAATTCCTTGCCCGCGCGAATTAATCAAGCCTTCCATATAAGATGTTGCGCACGGCACTTTTGTGACAGGCATATATTCAAGCACTTCCTGAACATTGTGAACTTCTGCTGCATATTGCGTTCCGTCAATCTTGAAAGTTAAAAACTGATTGCTCATTGTTTCTCCCATAAAAGCTTTTGCTTTTCCATTTATAAAAAACTATAACACGCGCTTTTGCACAGGGCAAGCAAAAACTTTTTTGGCTCATCTCTTCTTGCAGATAATCAACCCATGGTTGTTCATTCCGATTAAATGGCGGTCTTCGCAGTTCTTCAGATGAAAATCAAGCAGGTTCTCAAAATCTTCTTCCGACATGCTTTCCATCTGCTTGGTCACAAGCGAAAACATTCCGTCTGTGCCTATGTTTTTCTCTATCTGAAAATTGCACAACTTCAGCTCGTTTTCCGTCATTTCCGGGTCTGAACAAAAGCTGATATCCATAAAATTGTCAAAGCCGAATTCTTTTGTGTATTCGTCTTTCTGCCATTCGTCGAGCATTTCCTTAGACGGAAATTTCGAAAATTTATAGAACGTTGAAACTGAGGCGTATCTGTTAAGATAAGAAATAAGCAGCGTTCCGTCCGGCTTGAGCAAGTCATAGCATTTCTTAAGACTTGCAATCCGCTCCTGTTTTTTCCGCAGATGATAATAAGGGCCAAGGCACAGCACCACGTCAAAGCTGCTGTCATATTTCTTGTCGATGTCAAGAATCGAAGTCTGCACGGCTTCTATGTTCGTGCTGTTTTTCTCTTGCTTTATCTGATTTATCTTTTCTATATGCTTAGGAACAATGTCAAAGGCAACAGCCTTGCTACATTTATCAGCAATTTCAAAAGTATAGACACCTTCGCCCGCGCCTATATCAGCAACAACATCGCCTTTCTTTATATTTTCAAGAATATACTTTCTAGTTGTATAAAACTCCAGCCGCCGCGAATAATTTCTGTTCAGCCGATGCCCCTCGTCAATTGAATTATAATAGCTGATTACGTCCGCCATCTCTTCTCCTTTTTGCGCCAAATCCGCGCGGGCATTTAGCAATAGAAAGAAATTTCACCAAAAAGGTCTGTCCATTTTTGAATAACTCAACCAGAAATATACCCAATAAGAACCGACTTTAAAAATTTGAGGTATTCAAAACACCGCCTGTTTGTGCAAATTCCAAAATCAAATGTGCAGAAGAATCTATAATGTCTTTGAAATAATCCATTTCCTTATCTGAATAACCGTTTACATCGAGCCATTCTTTTTTAGGCAACATGCACACGGCATTATGAAATCCATCTTTTTCGTCAGGAGTTTCTATATACACTTTTACAGAACCATCGTCCCGCATTTCTGAATGAGTAATTTCTGTATCATCAGTCAATGTCATAAAAGGATACATCATGCTTCTGCCTCCGTGTATATTCTAGCACATGTCGTCGGTTTTTGTGTTAACAAAAAGCGGCGCTTTTCGCCGATTGAACTTTAGTTGTAGATTAAGCTGCTGCGAAAAGAGGCGCCTGCGCCGCCGAGGCTTTTGGCAAGAAAGGGCAGCAGCGTTTCAAGCTGAATGTCAAGCTTCCACGGCGGGTTCACGACAATCATGCCAGAACCGTAAAGACCGTGCTCGTTTTCAGGCTCTTCAATGCAAAGCTCTGCGCAAAGCACTTCTTGATCTGTGGCAAGGCAAGCTTCTTTTAGGTGCAGCGTCTTTTCTCGTCGGCGCTCAACAAGCGGGTACCAGACCGCGATTGCGGAATTGTGCCAGGAGCGCGCGGCGAACTTTACAGCGTCTTCAACATCGGAATAGTCTTTGTCAATTTCATAGCTTGGGTCAAGCAGCATAAAGCCGCGCGCGGGCAGCGGCTGTTTGGGCGGCAGCATCGATTTAATGCCTGCAAAGCCGTCACGGTGATGCACGTGAATGCTGCACACATCTGCTTTGCCGAGCGCGCCCTTTTTGATAAGCTCCACATTCGCCTTGAGGATTTCTATTTCTGAAGGATGAAGCTCCATGAGCACAAGCTGGTCTTGCGGGCGTGCAAAATTGCACACAACAGCCGGAGAACCTGCGTAAAGCCCAGCCGAAGCCTGCAGCTTCCGGCAAAATTCAAGATATTCTGCAAAGGTTGTGGCCGCTTCTTTTGCCGCGGTTTCATCTTTTTCAAGCAGAGCTTTGTCTGCCGAATCAAGTATAGCCTGCGCCGCGCCGCCAGATTGAACCTGCTTGAGCAAGGCGCAAATGCCGCTTTCGGCTTCGCCAGTCTGCAAGGCGCGGCTGTCGTCAAGCGAATAAAGCGCCGCCGCCGCCTGCGCATCAAAATATGTAAAAGGCTTTTCCTTGCGGCAATAAGCTTTTGTAATCAGCGCGAGCGTCAGATGCTTTAAGACATCCGCATGATTTCCGGCATGAAATGCGTGTCTATAGCTCAACATCAGGGCTTAACCTCAATTGTCTGAAAGTCTGCATCAAGAAAATTGTTCCCGCCGTCAAATTTAAAGGTGATAACTTCAAGGCACGGCGTTAAATTTCTGATTTCTAGCGAGCTGTTGCCCACGCCTGTGCTTACATAAAGCGTGTTCTTGCCGTTGCGGTAAATGCCCGAATAATATTTGCCTGTTCCTTCGGGGAAGTATAAAGCCTTGCCGAAAAGCAGAACCTGGCCGCCGTGCGTGTGGCCGCTCAACATGAGCAGCGGCAAATCAGTTTGCGGCATCATGTCGAAAAGCACAGGGCAATGGCCGAGCACCACGTTTGCGGCATCTTTTTCAGGCACAAAGCCTTCAAAAGACGGTTTGCCGCCAAGCAGAGAATCAAGCCCGTAAATTACAAGCTTTTTTCCGCCAAAATCGAGCGTCTTGCCGCTGTTCAAAAGCACCTTAAAATCAGAAGCTTCAAGCGCAGCGTAATAATCGTCAAAATGTTCGCGCACGCCTGTTTTAGGCGAATATTCCCAGTTACCGTTTATCACGAATTTCGGGCAGGGCACGTCTATCTTTTTGAGATAATGCTCCATTATTTCTATGCTTTTAACCGAAACAGCCTGGTCGCCTGTCATAAAGATTACATCAGGGCGGATGCTGTTGATTTTTTCGACAAGCGCATCAAAAAGCGGCTTTTCTTTTGAGAAATGGCAGTCTGTAATCTGAACGGCGACAATCTCGTTTGAAGCGCGCTCTTTTTGCTCAACCGCCTCAAACGGCACAACGTTCTTTGAAATTGAAATGCAGCCCGCAAGCAGAAATGCACAAGCGGCCGCAAGCAATGCTAAAATAAGTTTGTTTTTCATAATTGCGCGGATTAAAGCCCGAGCTCGGCTTTTGCGCCGAGAAGGTCTTTCTTTGCGGCATCTGCGGCGCGCAATGCAGATTGAACTACATCGTCGAGCGTAAGCGCGTTCTTTGCGCGTTTCTCTTCAAGGGCTGCATCTTTCTTCCAGGCGCACAAAATGCCGCGGCTTGAGTTTACTGTTCCGCCAGCCTTGCCGAGCAAAGTTGCGGCAATGCGCGCCTGCCCGCCCTGTGCGCCGTAGCCCGGAATAAGGAAGAATACTTCGGGATATTTTTCGCGCAAATAGCGTGCGTCTGCTTCTTGAGTTGCGCCCACAACAGCACCGATTGGGCCGCATGTCTGTTCCGGGTATTCGGCCTTGAATTCTTCGCCGATTCTTGCAATTTCGTTGCCGACTCTTTCGAGCAGAATCGAACCGTCGGTAAGCTTCTGATGTTCAATGTCTGTCATGCCTGGGTTTGACGTGCACAAAAGCACGAACGCGCCTTTGCCGCCGTTTTCGGCCTTGCACCATTCGGTGAACGGCTTGAGCGTGTCAAAGCCCATGTATGGGTTTA